>JBNKDZ010000366.1:0-19008 GCA_050288525.1 Cyclobacteriaceae bacterium | reverse complement strand
CGTAGCAACGGACTGATTGTCGCTGGTCCATGTAACGTCCTTGTTATAGGCATCGGATGGCATGATTACCGCCGAAAGGTTATCAGAATCATCGACATCCATGGACAAGCTGGTAGGAGATACTGAGATAGAGGTAACTTTAATAGTCGAGTCTTCATCACCTCCGGAGCACCCTAACACAAGGAATAGGAACATGCTCCAAAAAAGTTGCAGGTATTTTGATTTTTTCATAACGGGTTTGTTTTTTTGGTTTATAAAATATTTTTAAAAAGTTTATACAATATCCTTTTTGATTTGAATAAGGCAGAATAGCTCACTCCTGTACTGCTGTTTGATTCCTGAGATTAAAAAAATCAAAAATTATCGGTCATCTAAAAAACTATTCTCCTGTTTAACGTTGACAAAGATATATAATTCTCCTAAATAATTGATGTTATATATTAGAAAATCACAAAATAATTTGGTGTTAAAGCATTAATTATTTCATTTTTACAGAGTTATATTTTTGATGAACCACGTTGAAATTGTCTATAAGGCTAAAATAATTTAACTTTTGGTTTGTTTTATTTAAAAGCAACATCAGTCCATGTGATTTTATTTTTAGTATTTTTTGTGTATAACCTGAGAATTGTATAACATGAATTCACAAAACCGTATTTTTTATTTGACTCATCACGATCATTCTGCGCCAGAACCAACTTATTTTTTGTAAAGAATGGAAAGCAACGATCCATATAAAATAGATCTCCGACAAAAAGAGTGAGAAACACCAGCAAACTATAATATCAGCATAGTTGTAGATTCAGCTTTCCCGAAACCGACAAAAAACAAACTTTGTTTTAACATGCAGATCATGTGTGAAAAAACTGAAGAAGGTTTGTTTTCTTACCAGTTTCAGAAATCCGGAATGAAGCTGAATGACAATAAAGGATCATCTGTTTTTAATGATATAAATAGCCGTCTGGCAGGAGTATTGAACAGGCTTGAATTCAGCGTGAATGGCAGAGGAGATCTGCTTGGTGTCCTGCATTATAAATTTATTCAGGAAGAATGGCTTAGAATTAAAAAGGACATAAAAAGAAGGTATTCCGGCGACAATGTTTTCGATTTGATATAATAGATAATATATCAAATCCTGAATCCATACTTTTTTCATCCGGAGAGACCCGTTTTATAGGATCAGTCTGTAAATATGGGGGAGAGGTAGTATGGCAAAGCGCGTAGCGCATAGGGCAAAGCGTATTGTTTGTAAAAAGGCAATTTAATTTTAGTGATACCAACCTGACAGCGTCCAAAGACCTGTCAGCGTTAATTTAGACGACACTACTCAACATTTCATAGCGCGCTCCAATTTTGTCTGAAGCAGAATTTTCAGAATTACAGAATATACGAACCAGGGTATTGTCCGCTTGCTACTTTCTCAAATTCCAATCTACTCTTTGCCCTATAAGCTCTGCTCTTTGTTCAAGTAACTTCTTTTGTTCCTCCAAACAATTTATTTACAAACTCCCCAGAAATACCAATTGATCCATTACAGGCCTACAAGATTAAAAAAAAGCAGAGCGGTAAGGATATTAGATAATCCTTACTGCTCTGCTTTAGCATATTGCTATTAAAACCTTATTTACGCGAAATCAACTGCGCATAACTGTTTTTTCCATCAACCAACCGGATCAGGTAGACACCTTTTGTCAGGCCGGATACGTCAATGCCATTTGTAGGGTTCTTGAAACTGGCTATTTTACGACCTGAAAGAGAAAAGATCTCTGCTTTTTGTATTTTTTTATCTCCCGAAAAATAAAGTGTTTTTTCAACCGGATTCGGGAATAGTTTTAATTCATTGCCTCTTGTTATTTCTACGCCTGTGGCAAGATTTACTGTCACTGTTGCAGTGGTAATGGTCACACTATTCAGTTTCAGATTTTTCATTACACAAAAATATTCCCCTTCTTCAGTAATGGTGAATTTTCCAGTAGTGTTGGTCTCTTCCTCTACACCGTTTTTATAGAATGTAAAGGAGGTAGCTGTGTTTTCGATGGTTGCCTGATCTGAATAGTCAAGCGTCACAAGTTTATTTTCAAAAACAGGTTCATAGACTGTTATTTCTTCATCAAACTCAACATTTGGAACATCCTGGATCTCTGCAAGTGTGGTTAAAGGGAGTGGATTGTTTTTGCAATTCAGATCGGTCAGACTTGTTAAGTCGGCAACATTCAGGTCCTCTAGTTTGTTGTTGGAGCAATTGAGCTTTTTTAATTTTGATAGCCCGGTCAGTGTAAGGTTTTTAATTTCATTGAACGAACAATCCATATCTTCCAGGTTGTTGAGCGGTGAAATATCCATATCTCCGGTAAGTGCTTTGTTATTTAAATTGAGATTCCGGACCTTTCGGGGGTTACTATCTGTTGTTGTCCACGAAATGCCATTCCATTCGGACGGATCCTCTGACGTGTCCCAGTTGAGGTTGTTGCCCTCATCACAATTTGTGTCGATAACCCTGAGTGCAGTCATTTCCATTGGGTCAAACGTGATATCATCCGAAATAACTACCGGAGCGGTTTTAAGGGTTACGTTGTAGAACTTGCTATTTGTCATAGTACAGTGGTAGGTGCCGTTTCCGGTGGTGATAAACAGACCGGTAGTATTTTGGGCTACCTGAACATCATCTTTGAAGAACGTAAATTGTGTGGTATTGGCCTCGGTCATTCTTTCAGCGGAATAGTCAATAGTGGTATTTTCAGTATAGTACTTAGGTGTGAAAATTTCATGCTGTGGTTCTATAAGGTATTCGTACACACCGATTTTTTGCAATTCCGAGAAAGGAAGGTGGTTTTTGGTGCAGGTCACCAGCGATTGCACATTTCTGAAGTCAATGTGCCGCAACTGGTTTGAATCACACCTTAAGATATACACATATCCGTTTATCAGGGATAAATCAAGTTCTTCTAGATTATTGCCTGAACAGAAGAAATTGGATATCGTTATGGGACCGTCAATGTCGCTGTACACACTTAAGTCAATATCGGTAAGTTGATTGTTGCAACACTGAAAGTTGTTCAGAGAGAACAGGTTGGTCATATCGATGGAAGAAACGCTGTTGTTATTGAATATCAGGGTGGTCAGTTGAATTAAACCACTCACGTTTAGCCCGGTAAGATTATTGTCGCTACAGTTTAAGGTATTCAGATAGGACAGTTCCGATACATCCAGGCTTCCAGATAAAGATTTTTCATTGATATTTAACCGGTATACGCGCCTTGGAGAAGCTGAATTCCATGTAACACCGTCCCAGGAGGAAGGGTCTGTGTCAGCCAACCAGTTTAACATGTTATTAGCATCGCAATTTACCTTGATTTGTAAAAGTGCATCTCGGTCAGTGGTACTGTATTGGGCATTTGCGGAATATAATGCGAAAAATGTTAATATAGCCAAAAGTGATATTTTGTGTCTCATGGTGAATTGTGTATTGGGGTTTAAAAAAGTAAAATTAAATATATTGTTACATAAATTGCAAAAAAAGCATAATAATATTTTATAAAACGGTGAAAATGCATTAAAAAATAATAAAATACACGAGATTTTTATGGTGATAGGGTGTTTTATTAACAACACTAAGTTTTAAATTCAATGGCATTTAACGGATTTGATTATTTATGCTTTAATTGATCTTTTAGTTCCTTAATGTTTTCTTTCAGCTCTTTGATCCTGAACTCCCTTCCTACAAAAAGATTATTGAAATTACTTAGCTCTGAATTCTTTTGTTCAAGTTCTTTTGTCCGTTCTTTAACAAGTTCTTCCAGTTGAATCCGGTGTCGGTGAAGTTCTGTTTCTTCGTTTTTACGTTTGGTTATATCAGTTATCGTGGTTATAAAATACATTGGATCGCCTCTGTCGTTTTTCTGAAGCGTCATCCGGACATCTGCCAGTATGATATTACCGGTTTTGTTAAAATATTTCTTTTCAAACTGTATCGTTGAATGCTCTCCTTTAAGCAGGGATGCAACCGCCGTTTCAGTTGGCAGGATATCGTCAGGGTGTGTGATCTCTTTCCAGTGCTTTTGATTGAATTCAACAGATGAATATCCCAGAATATCGCAAAATGCTTTATTTACCCTTATAGTACCATCCATTTGAGCAATCGAAATGCCGGTAGGGGAGTTTTCAAATACATTTCTGAAAAGCTTCTCGTTTTCTTCGGCTTTATCCTTTGCTCTTTTAAGGTCTCTGGCCTGCTTGTCAATGATTTTTTTGTGTCGGATGTTAGAAATGCCAATGGAAAGATCGCTGGCCGCCAGTGAAAGTATTTTTATTTCTTCATCATTGAAAGCATAAGGCTTTTCTGAATAGATGTTTAGCGCTCCAAGTACTTCATTATTATAAAAAACAGGAATGGCAATAGAAGATTTGAAGCCATGTTTAATTGCATTCTCTTTCCATGGGTTGAAAATAGGGTTATGGAGTATATCCTGCATGACAAAGAATTTTCCTGTTTTAATAGCCTGACCGGTAGGTCCTTCACTATATTGGTCATCCCCCCAGGTTATTTTAATGTTTTTTATATAGTCCTGGCTAAAACCAGCTGAGGATATGGGCAGTACCGTCTTGTCTTTCATGGCTATTCCCATCCATGCAAGTTTATAACCAACCTCATTTACTGTTATTTCACAGATTTTATTCAGAAGAACTTCCTCGTTATTTTCATGAATGATGAGCTGGCTAAACAATTGCTGGGTGTAAAGGGCCTTTTCAATTTCGCTGTTTAAACCATTATTTATTAACTGATTGAGAAACTTTTTACTCTCATAAAATGCCTGATTCTGATTGAAGTCCGAAACATTATCCATTTTTGGCCTTTGTTTGTGATGTAGTAACGTTTTGATATTCGTAAATTGTTGTAACATCCAGAATATCAGACATAAGTTAGATAAATCCTGAATTTTAATCAATTGTATGTTAAAAATATGTAGCTTTATCAAATCAAAAAAATAACCTGATTTTTGATGGCCTTACAATTTATAATGATTATAAATTAGCGTGTTTTAAGCATAAATAATTAAAACATGTAAATATGTTAATATATTTGTTTGTATTTTTAAATTATGAATGGTAATAATTTTTGACATTTAATAGTGCGATATGTGGAAAGTAGCTATTTCAATAATTGTTGGTGTTGTGTTCGTATTGTTTCTTGTTGTTTATTTACATAAGGACAAACCATACAATCTTAAACTTGAGGAGTTAAAGCAGACCTATGCTATTAAGCCGGTTCCCTCAGTAGACCATCAGAAACTTGTTGAACTCCAAAAAGAGTTCAAGACCCCGCAGGAGGTGACAGAAACATGTATTTCCTGCCATACAGAACGACACAAGGAAATAATGAACTCATCGCACTGGAACTGGGAGAGGGTATCCTATATCGAAGGAAGGGGGATCAAATCAACCGGTAAGAAAAATGTTATAAATAATTTTTGTATCGGAAGTAAAAGTAATGAGCAGGCATGCGCCAAATGTCATATCGGGTTCGGGATGAGCAATGATAAATTTGATTTTGATAATGCCCGAAATGTCGACTGCATGGTTTGTCATGACAATAGCGAAGAATATCATAAGGGATCAGCCATGGCTGGGTACCCCGACAGAACGGTAAACCTTGAAAAAGTAGCCCAGAGCGTAGGACGTCCGATGAAAATGAACTGTGGCAGTTGTCATTTTTACAGTGGCGGAGGAAACAATGTGAAACACGGAGATCTGGAAGAATCCCTGATGGCCTGTGATCGCGACGTGGATGTGCACATGGCGGCTAATGGCATGGACATGACCTGCGTCGAGTGTCATTCGGCAACCAACCATCAGATTTTGGGGCGATTGTATTCTGTGTCATCCAATAACAACAACCGGGCAACATGCGAACAATGTCATACAACAACACCACACTTTGATAATATGCTGAACAGACATAACGCCAAGGTGTCCTGCCAGGCATGTCATATTCCGGAATATGCCAAAGTAAATGCAACAAAAATGGCCTGGAAGTGGTCGGAGTCCGGAAAACTTAAAGATGGAAAACCATATGAAATTGAAGATAGTGAAGGCAATATTGAATATGCCTCCATCAAAGGATCGTTTAAATGGGAGAAAAATGTAAAACCTGATTATGTGTGGTTCAATGGTACTGCAGATCATTATATTCTCGGAGATACTGTTTCAAATATAGATGTGCCGTTGTCTGTAAACACATTGTTTGGCTCTCACGACGATAAAGACTCCAAAATTATTCCTGTAAAGATCCATTACGGTGATCAGATTTATGATAAAAAATATAAATACCTGATTCAGCCAAAACTCTATTCTCCTGTTGCCGGAGATAGTGCTTACTGGATGGATTTTAACTGGGCAGAAGCAGCGAGAGCCGGTATGCACAGAGTTGGACTGCCGTTTAGTGGTGAATATGATTTTATTGAAACAAAAATGTACTGGCCGGTAAATCACATGGTGGCGCCTAAAGAACAAGCCGTCAGCTGTTCTGAATGCCATACCCGAAATGATGGCAGACTGGCTCAACTGTCCGGGTTCTATCTGCCGGGGCGCGACCATTCGGATATTCTTGATACGTTAGGACACTTGCTGATTTTCCTTGCGTTGATTGGAACTGCGATCCATGGAATTATACGTATTGTCGTATCAATACGCAAAAAGGAATATGAGGCGGAGGAAATTAATTATGAAAAAGAATAAATAGTAGCATTGTGAAAAGGATATACATTTATAAAAAATTTGAGCGATTCTGGCACTGGACTCAGGCTTCACTGATCATATTCCTGGCACTTACAGGATTTGAGGTGCATGGCTCATACGATATCTTTGGCTTTGAGAAAGCGGTGTTATTTCACAGGGTGGCTTCGTGGATGCTGATCGTACTTATCATATTTGCGATTTTCTGGCATTTTGTCACCGGCGAATGGAAACAATACATTCCAACGACCAAAATGTTGAAAGAACAGATCCTGTATTATACAACAGGCATCTTTAAAGGCGAAAAACATCCGACACATAAACATGAATTAAGCAAACTGAATCCGCTGCAACGGCTGGTGTACCTTGGTTTCAAGATCTTTCTGGTGCCTTTAACCGTGATATCGGGCTTTTTATACCTCGGACATAAGTCGTTTGACCAGAACAACATCGTTGTCGTCAAAGATATCTCACTTGAAAGCATCGCCATTTGGCATACACTCGGGGCATTTTTACTGATCGTGTTTTTGGTCGTGCATGTATACATGACCACCACAGGAAAAACACCTTCGTCAAACATTCAGGCGATGATAACCGGTTATGAGGAAATAGAGGAAGAGGATGAAGAAGCAAATACCAATAAAAATCAGAAGGCATGAAAAATGAAAAACCATATATGAATCCGTATCTGGCCGGCTTTTTTCTTGGCCTGATATTGTTGACCACCATATACATTACCGGCCGGGGCCTGGGAGCCAGCGGGGCGATGAAAAGTGTTGTCGTGAGCTCTGTAAACAATGTGGCACCGGAGAAGGCTGACAGTTGGTATTTTTTTAAGAATTACAACGAAAGCCACCCAAAAGGACCGATGCATGACTGGCTGGTCTTTGAAATTATTGGCGTAGTGATCGGTGCATTCTTCTCAGGGGTGATGTCCAACAGAATTGCCCTGAAGCTGGAGAAAGGCCCCCGGACGACCAATACCATCCGGATTGTCGCAGCTATAATCGGTGGTGCATTATTTGGTTTCGGTTCCCAGCTGGGGAGGGGATGTACGAGTGGTTCTGCCCTGAGCGGAATGGCAGTAATGTCCTTCGGAGGCATTATTACGATGTTTGCAATCTTCGGAATGGCATTTGGTGTGGCGTATTTTGTTAGAAAACTTTGGTTAAAATAAGGATATGGGACCTCTAGTACCTTTTATATTAAGTGAAGAATTTGGATTGGTGATAGCGCTGATCATCGGGATAGCCTTTGGTTTTATACTTGAACAGGCCGGATTTTCTTCAACAAAGAAACTTGTCGGATTATTTTACGGGTATGATTTTACCGTATTACGCGTATTCTTTACTGCCGGTGTCACCGCAATGATAGGGGTGCTCTTACTGGCGCACTACGGACTTTTGGATATAAGTGTGATCTATATAAATCCAACATTCCTGAGATCAGCAATCATCGGTGGACTTATCATGGGCGCAGGGTTTGTGATTGGAGGATTCTGTCCTGGTACGAGTATATGTGCTGCCGCCATTGGAAAAATTGATGCTTTCGCATTCATCTTTGGCTCACTGATCGGTATTTTTATTTTTACGGTAGGTTATCCGGTTCTGGAAGATTTCTATCTTGCTGATGCAATGGGTGATGTTACCATTTTTAGTATGATGGGTATGTCAAAAGAATTATTTGCCCTGTTGATGTTGGTAGTGGCAGTTGTGGCATTTTATGCTACATGGATGATTGAGAATAAAGTGAATAAAAGGCCAAATAACATTGATCCGGAAAGAAAAAAACAATATATCATCGCTTTTGGAAGTTTGTTCCTTTTGTTGGCGGTGGTTTCACTGTTGCCTGGTAAAAATGAAATTATAAATCACCGTATTGCCGAAGCTGAACGTCAGAAGAAGTGCGTGTTTAAAGAAATATCAGCCGATAAACTCGCCTATGAGATCACCAACAATTATTACAAACTGAATGTGATCGATGTCCGGCCAAAAGAAGAATTTGAAAAATACCACCTCCCAATGGCCATTAACATCCCGTTCGAAGAAATAATGAACAGGGAATGGGAATATATTTTCAAACAACGTATCCGGTCAAATGTTTTCTATGCCAACAGCGATACCCTTGTCAGGATGTCCTGTCTGAAAGCCAAGTATATCGGAAAGTCAGATAATTTTATTTTAAGAGAAAATGCGGATGAGTTTAGGAATATGTTTTTTAACCTTAAAGAACCTGTTGCCACAGCATCTAAAGAAGAACATGAGATTTATCACTACCGGAATCAGTCAGCTATACAAATGAACAACCTGATGGAATCGCTGCAGAATATCGGTAAACCCGTAAAGAAAGAGATTAAAAAAGTCAAAGGCGGATGTTCTTGAGTTGAAAGTTAAAAGTGGAAAGTTAAAAGACAGTGGAAAACGTCAGTAGTTAGTTGAAAGTAGGAATGACCGCAAAGAAATCTTGGTGAATTGTATGGTGTTTTTGGCTATTTTCCGACTACGGAGAAGTTATATATTTGTCGACTAAAATTGAAATACTGACCCGATCCCGGTAGGGGGCCGTATGGGCACAATAACAATTCTTGCTGCTTGCAAAGAGCATTGATCCCATAGAAGATTTGAAAAATAAGGAATAATCCCGGTTTAATTAGGATTGGAATGATTATACTCATATCTTTGTGCTATTAATAATTTAAATAAGAAACATATAGGTAATAGATAAAGCATTTAATAAAGATCATCAGGAACCGTGTTTCATTAAATTAATAATGTTATTCTTCCACAGATCGTTTCGATCATCAAAAGACTTCTAATTTATTTTTATACTGTTCCTACAACAATCATTAACATAATTATGGATTGTTGGCATGTCGAACCATTTCTCTATCAGGAATTTATACTAAAAGCACAAAGATGCTTCGCGTAATTCTTACAGAAACGTCAGGAACAAAAGGTCACCTGAAAAAATCACAATACCATCGAATTTAATATTTGAAAAAAATATATGAATAATATAAAAACACAAAAAAACCGAAAACGCAGGTTTTCAACAAATACAAATCCAACCAAATCAACCGTAAAGCAAGGACGAAAAAACAGAACGTCGCGTTTTGATGACAATGACAGGAATTCTTCTGCTAACGGAACAAAATTTTATAGCAAAACAGAAAAAGGCAAAAGAAAGCCATTTAACGGAAGTAAAACAGAAGAAGTTGGTAAGAAAGCTGAAAAAAGATCTTATAAATCAAAATCAGGCAATGCAAATGGCAGAACCCACAAGATGGAGGATTTTCAGGATAAGATAATACAGAAATCATCTTTCTGGCGTGATGAAAAGTTATTCAATTCTGAAAAGAAGAGAAAGAAAAAAAATACAGGGGATAAGTACCTGACAGGTCAGAAAGATAAAAGTACAGAAAAAAGAACAAAGCAGGCAGAGGCTATATTTGACGGATTTGAGCGACCAGCTGAGAAGAAAAAGGAAAAAAGAACAAATAGAAAACCAGCTGCTTTTAATGATGTAAAAAAAACTGAATCGTTTAAAACTTTTGATGCTTCCGAAAAGAAGCAAAAGGAAAACAAAAAGAGCGATAAGGTACGGGCAGATAAAAAACAAAAAGCATCAAACCGACAATCATCGGGAAATAGTAACAACCGGAGAAAGAAATCAAAATCAACGATTAACCCGGATCTGCTCGTGAAAAAAGCAGAAAGAATAGCCAAAGAAGATATTCAAACTGTTCGCTCTATCGATGAAATGCCAATCCATCAAAGATTGAAGGATAACCTGGCTCAAAAAGGATTTACCACCCCGACACCGATCCAGAATGAAGCGTTAGAGCCCCTTATTGATGGTCGTGATATGCTTGGTATTGCAAATACCGGCACAGGAAAGACCGGTGCGTTTTTCATCCCCTTAATCCACAGACTGTTAAGTGCCGACGAACAATTTTCCACATTGGTAGTTGTACCTACAAGGGAACTGGCTCTTCAGGTGGAAGAGGAGTTCAAAAGTATGACCAGAGGCCTGAAACTGTATGCCTCAAGTTTTATTGGCGGGACAAATATAAACAAGGACCAAAACCAATTGCGGAAATTCAACCACGTGATCATCGGAACTCCCGGTCGGTTGCTGGATGTGAAAAAACGTGGATGGCTCAAGCTGCAAAATGTCTCAACCCTGGTACTTGATGAGTTTGACCGGATGTTGGATATGGGATTTATCAACGATATCAAAGAGATCGTTGCCTCCATGAAAAGCAGAGAACATACCATGTTGTTTTCCGCAACCATCGATGATACACAGAAAGCGATGATTGACAGCTTGCTGAATAACCCGGTAGAGATAAAAGTAAATCCAGGCAAAGATGCCAGCAACCAGGTCGATCAGGATGTTATACGTGTACAGAATGGAGAAGATAAGTTCACTTTGTTGCTGGACCTTATTGAGGATCAGGAATTTGAGAAAGTACTGATCTTTGCCGAGACGAAACGTACCGCAGACAGGGTGACAAAGAAATTACAGAAGTCAGGAGTTAAATCCGACCTCATACATGGCGATAAGTCACAGAATTACAGAACGAAAGCATTAAATTCGTTTAAAAAAGGAAATCTGAAAGTGTTGGTTGCCACCGATGTGGCTGCACGAGGTATTGATGTGTCAAACATCACCCACGTGATAAACTATCAGGTACCACTGACCTACGACAGCTATATACATCGTATTGGCCGTACCGGAAGAGCCGGAAAAGTAGGGAAGGCATTTACATTTGTTGATTAAAAATACTATTTTACGATAGTACCATTATAAATTTTAACTTTAATACAATGAAAGAAGGAACCGTAAAATTCTTTAATTACTCCAAGGGATTTGGATTTATTACTCCATCAGATTCTAGTAACGACATCTTTGTTCACGAAAGTGGATTGGTAGATGATATCAGAGAAAACGACCACGTTAAATTTGATGTTGAACCTGGCAAAAAAGGCATGAATGCTGTTAATGTTCAGGTTGTTAAATAATCAGTTTAACTGATAAAGATATAAAAAGCCATTTTTACGAATGGCTTTTTTTTTGACTTTTGGATCAAACAAAATAAAAATCAGGATGTGCAGTAAATTAAATTCAGGACTAATGCCTGATATCGTGTTTAATCTACAAGTGGACGGAACAGTTTCTGTTTTCTATTTGTTGTCAGTAGTTACGCAGGGCTAAACTACTGACAGCGATCATAATGAGGAAAGGAGAATCGTTGCAATAACGAGATGACCAACGAGCAAAGTGTAATTTTTCCACTGCCGTGGTTCGTGTCCTCACGTGTCCTCACGAAACACCACTTCGCACTACCCAACTACAGGAACGAAATTTGCCAGTACTATACAAATTGTCTGAACAGGATTTTCAAGATTTCCGGATTACAGGATCTCGAACTAGCTCGAAAAATGGTTCATACGGCACGTGCTACACGTGTCCTCACGATCCACCACTTCGTACTACCCAACGACAGAATCATAATTTGCCCGTGACGTAGGAATCTCCATCTGTTCGAAATAGCACGGGCAAAATGCTATTCGAAGTTTAGCGTAATTGAAATTCAGGATTTGAAATACGGTTAAATCGACAATTTCTAACTAAACAGCATCAATCGCCTCAATCAATATCCTGCATGCCTCATGGATCTGTTCTTCTGAAATGATCAGGGGAGGAGCGATGCGGATAGCATGGTCGCAAAACAGGAACCAGTCGGTGATTAGTCCGGTGCTGGTGCATTGCCCGATAACCTTACGCACAAATTTGGCATCCCCGAAATCCACAGCCAGCATCAAACCAATTTGCCGGATCTCTTTAATTTTCGGATGAGACAACAGGTTGACGAAAAGCTGACCTTTTGCCTCTGCTTGTTCAAACCATCTCTCCCGTAAAAGAATATCCTGCGTTGCCAATGAAGCAGCACAACAAACAGGGTGGCCACCGAAGGTTGAAATATGCCCCAATACCGGATTGGATTGTAGTGTCTGCATGATCTGTTGAGGTGCAATAAAAGCTCCCAGAGGCATGCCGCCTCCCATACCTTTGGCGCATACCACAATATCCGGAACGATGTCGTAGTGCTCAAACCCCCAGAATTTGCCGGTACGTCCGAAGCCGGTCTGTATTTCATCCAGGATCAGCAACGTGCCCGTCTCATCACAACGCTTACGGACGTTTTTAAAATATTCGGTATTTGCTACTCGTACACCTGCTTCACCCTGAACAGTTTCGACAATAAAAGCTGCAGTGCGTTCCGTGATCTGATCCAGCTCCTGAGCTATTCCGAAGGTTATGTGTTGTATACCAGGTAACAATGGCAGAAATGATTGTTTGAAATAGGCACTGTCGCTTAACGATAATGCTCCATGGGTGGCACCATGATACGCATTTTTACATGCCACAATTTCATGTCTTCCGGTATATCTTTTAGCGAGTTTTAATGCACCTTCAACAGCCTCACTTCCTGAATTAACAAAAAAAACATTATCTAACACGTTGGGCAGCGTCTTTGTTAGCGCTTCAGCAAGCCTGACCTGTGGCGACTGGATGAATTCTCCGTACACCATTAAATGCATGTGTCTGGACAATTGTTCCTTGATTGCCTTGATCACCTCCGGGTGGTTGTGCCCCAGATTGCTGACAGAAATGCCCGATATCAGGTCAATGTATTGTTTATTTCCGGGCCCGTAGAGATAAATATTTTCAGCGCTTTCAACTTCAACATTCATGGGCTCCGGACTGGTCTGGGCCATATTTGATAAAAACAGTTCTTTGTTACTAAGATGTTGCATCAGGATAATATAAAACTAAATGAATGATTTTTGGTTAATAAAAAGCGATAGGGTTTTAAAAACCAAAGATTGATTATAATTTTAAATATCAAATATAAAAAAGGGTACTGTTTATTATATCCTGATATTGGTTTTTTATACTGGTAATACCACGGAAATAGTTGAAATAGTATTTTTAAAAAATTAATTTTGAGCGAGAAAAAAGAATAATATGGCCGAAATAATACGAATGCCGAAAATGAGCGATACCATGGAGGAAGGTGTGATTGCCTCGTGGTTGGTAAAGGAAGGTGAAGAAGTGAAGTCAGGAGACATCCTGGCGGAAGTAGAAACCGACAAAGCTACCATGGAGCTCGAATCATATGAAGAAGGAACAATATTGTATCTTGGTGTTAAAGAAAGAGAGGCCGTGAAAGTGGATGGCGTTATTGCCATCATCGGAGAAAAAGGGGAGAAGATTGACGACCTGTTGAAAGATGTCAAAGGGAATGATGCTAAATCCGACCCTGATCCTGTCGAAGAAAAGAAAGATGAACCCGCACAGGAAGAACCGGTAAACACCGATGATATCAATGCCTCTATAATCACCATGCCCAAAATGAGTGATACCATGACAGAGGGCACCATCGCCAACTGGCTCAAAAAAGTAGGAGATAAAGTGAATTCAGGTGATATTATTGCCGAGGTGGAAACAGATAAGGCCACTATGGAGCTTGAAGCCTATGAAGAAGGTACGCTGCTGTATGTAGGAGTTGAAGCAGGCAATTCTATTCCGGTAGATGGTGTTCTGGCAGTAGTCGGAGAAAAAGGAGCTGATTTTGAAAAACTGCTTAAAGCACACAAAAAACCTTCAGAACCGAAAAAAACAGATTCCGGCACACCGGAAAAGAACGAAACAAAAAGTGAACCCGTTCCTGCTACACAAGAAACCAGGTCAGCAGATACAAACGGCAGACTCAAAGCCTCACCGTTGGCAAAGAAACTTGCAAAAGAATTTGGATATGATATCCGCAAAATTCAGGGTTCAGGTGAGGAAGGAAGAATTATTAAACGGGATGTGGAGAGCTATACACCGGAAAAAGTATCGGCACCTGAATCCGGAAAAGCAGAAGCGACACAACAACCCGTTAAATTACCTGAGGTTGTCGGTCAGGAAAGTTATGAAGATGTGCCCTTGAGCCAGATGCGAAAAACAATCGCACGAAGGCTTTCGGAAAGTAAATTTACATCACCCCATTTCTATCTCACCATGGAGATTAACATGGACAAGGTCGTGGAAGCACGAAAAAGCCTGAACGAGATAGCACCTGTGAAAATATCCTTTAACGATATCGTGATAAAGGCGGTTGCTGCTGCATTGCGTCAACATCCTGCAGTTAACGTGTCCTGGTTGGATGATAAGATCCGGTACAACAAACATATTCATCTGGGAATTGCCATGGCAGTAGAAGAAGGGCTTTTGGTGCCGGTAATCAGGTCTGCTGATAATAAGTCACTGTCGCATATTTCTTCAGAAGTGAAAGAACTGGGTGTAAAAGCGAAAAGCAAAAAACTGCAACCACAGGATTGGGAAGGAAATACATTTACCATTTCCAATCTGGGCATGTTCGGTATTGAAGAATTTACGGCAATAATCAACCCTCCGGATGCCTGCATATTGGCTGTAGGGGGCATTAAGGAAACGCCTGTTGTAAAAAACGGGGAGATCGTACCCGGACATGTCATGAAAGTAACCATGTCGTGTGACCACAGGGCAGTAGATGGTGCCGTAGGGGCAGCATTTTTGAAAACCCTTAAAGAATTGCTGGAAGAACCACTGAGAATATTATTATAACAGCATTATAAAATTTACGTATCATAATAGAGACCGGACGATGAAGGTTTTGAATATCATGGTCCGGTTTTTTAATTTTTAAGAACTGATATGACAAAAAAGATGAGATCTACTACGGTAATAGCCATTAAACATAAGGGAGAAGTGGCTATTGGTGCCGACGGACAAGCAACTATGGGCAATACAGTTGCCAAAAGTAATGTTAAAAAACTCCGAAAACTGCAGGAAGGAAAGATCCTGACAGGTTTTGCTGGTAGCACGGCAGATGCCTTTACACTCCTTGAACGCTTTGATGAGAAACTGAGTTCCTATGGGTCGAATATGAAACGTGCGGCTATCGAACTGACAAAAGACTGGCGCACCGACCGCTACCTTCGACGGCTGGAAGCCATGATGATTGTAGCCAATAAAAATGAGATCCTTATCCTTAGCGGAACAGGAGATGTGTTGGAGCCGGACAATGAAGTTGCAGCCATTGGTTCAGGGAGCATGTATGCACAAGCGGCTGCTCTGGCGATGAAAAAATACGCCCAGAATATGACTGCCGAAGAGATGGTACGGGAAAGCCTGAATATCGCTGCCGATATCTGTATTTACACAAATCATAACCTGACCATAGAGAAAATTTAAGATCTATGCATGCCACGAATCAGATCGATGGAGGTACACTATTGGCAATTATTGTCGGGATGATATTCTTTACCGTTCTGGTTTGGCTGATTTTCAGAAAGAAAAGATCATAATCGACTGCCCGGTAAAAGTTTATACCTACTTTTCAGTCCGGTTATATGTTTTTTAATAAATTGCAGCATTAATTTTTCCTATGCACAAGAATACAGTTATACTTATTTTATTGGCATTCCTGACAAGCGTATGCTCAGATCCTGTACGAGAATTCAAAGGTTTCACAGTTAAGGAAATGGAAAACCTGCTTTCGGGATATTCCAGTGAGGATAAAGACTGGCTTCTTACCGAAAGGACCATAAATGATTCTCCTGTAGAAATTGAAGGATGCCTGTCTGAAAATCGTATGGTGTTTGACGTAGGGTCAGGGGTGAACCTGCTATCCTTAAAATATAATCCTCAAATATGTGATTCGTTGGATTTTTGTACTATGAACCCGGTATATTGCATTAACGATACGGCAATATGCAATGCCAATGCCTCGTTGTGCAGGGAAAATACCGAAGAATACAATTACCTGAATTTCGGATTATGGGAGGTGATGGAGCCGGAAATTGATAACGGTACTACCGATTCACTGATATTTATGATTTACAGGGATGATATAGAGGTATTTGTGGAGAAAATCGATTCGGAAAACCTGATCTTGCAATATGATTTGCCTACAACATCAGATCCGGTCAAAATTCGTGAAGTATATCAATATCTGAGAGAAACAGCTACTGAATGAAAGAATTGCCTCAAATATTGAAAAACCTGAAGGATGGTAAATATGCTCCCGTGTATTTCCTTCATGGAGAGGAACCGTATTATATCGACCTTATTACCAACTATATCGAAAAGCATGCCCTGGATGAAGCAGCAAAAGGATTTAACCAGATTGTCCTTTACGGAAGAGATGTTCGGATGAATGATATTCTCGGCAATGCCAGAAGATTCCCGATGATGTCGGAAAGGCAGGTGGTTATTGTTAAAGAAGCCCAGAACATCATCGACCTCCGGCAGGAAGCGGCCAGCAAACTTATGACAGATTACCTGGCTAATCCGTTGCCGTCAACCATCCTGGTAATATGCCATAAATACAAAGCATTTGACAAACGTAAGGCATTGTACAAAGCGTTTGTTAAACATGCCATTGTCCTTGAATCAACAAAGGTCAGGGATTATGAAATGCCCACCTGGATCAAAAATTATTTTACCGAAAAAGGCTTTAAAATTACTGAAAAAGGAGCTCATATGCTCTCTGAAAGTATCGGAAATAACCTCGAAAGGCTGACGCATGAGGTCAACAAGATGCTTATCAATTTTAAGGAACCGGTGGAGGTTAACGATAAAATAATTGAAAAATACATCGGTATCAGCAAGGAATACAATGTCTTTGAATTACAGAAAGCCATAAACTATAAAGATATTCATAAAGCCAACAAAATAGCTTCGTACTTTGAAGCAAACCCCAAAAGCAATCCGGTGATCTTTGTTCTGGGGGTTCTCTATGCCTATTTCTCGAAACTACTGGCTATACATGAAAGCAGAAATATTACCGAACAGGCGATCATGTCCAATTTGAGGATCAATAGTTTTATTGCTAAAGAATATGCTGTAGGGGCAAGAAACTATCCTCTGCACAAGATCATTGAGATAATTCACGGTTTGCGGCATGCTGATATGCAAAGCAAGGGCGTTGTTGCTTCCAACATGCCTGACGGACAAATTTTGAAGGAATTGTTATTTAAGATCCTTTATTAGGGTTTTGTTTAGAAAAAAAACAATTATCCGAATACTCTTTCAGCAAAAGGCTTAAAAATGCGGTATAAAAAATTAATTTTGCTGAAACACAATTTTGTTTTAAGATTGAAGTTTACCAATCAGAAAGTAAAAGATTATTTATGTATAAAATAATTCTTCCCCTGATCGTCGCACTATTTATATATTCAGGATCATCAGGACAAAGCACATTAAACTCTACCAGTGAAGATCAACTATACCGCGATGGCGTCGCCTTAATGAACAACGGTAAGTTTGTCGCTGCCTCAAGGTCGTTTGAAAAATATCTGGAACAAGGAGAAGATCCCTTAAAAATTGCTGATTCGAAATACTACATCGCATTTTGTGCAATCCAAAACAGGAATGACGACGGCGAAGCGCTGATAGATGCATTTATTAAAGAATACCCGGAAAATACAAAGGCATCTCTTGCCTATTATGAACTTGGCGACCTCAAATACCGGGAAAAAGATTATACATCAGCCATTAAATATTTCAAAAAACTGTATATCGAAGGACTCGAGCCTGATTTGCAATCCGAAGCACGGTTTAAACTCGGATATGCCTATTTCACGCAAAAAGAATTCGATGCGGCATACGAACAATTCAACGAACTGAAAAGGGAAGGGGACAAATACCAGTATCCGGCCAGCTATTATTCCGGATATATAAATTTCCAGAAAGGCGAATATGACAGGGCCTACTTTGATTTTGTCAGAGCAGAAAAAAATGAAGCCTACGCCCCCGTGGTACCTTCTATGATTGTGAAGGTATACTATAAGCAGAAGCGATACAGTGAGCTGATCAGCTATGGCGAAAAAGCACTTTTAAATACATCTGTAAAGGACAAATCACAAATATATCTCTATCTGGGAGAAGCGTATTATATGCTCAGGAATTATGAAAAAGCATCAGTGAATTATGATCATTTTCTGGTAAGTACAAAAGGTAAAGCTGATAGAGAACTTCTGTTCAGGATTGCGTATGTCCAACAAAAAAGTGCTAAAAACGATCAGGCGATCGATAATTTCAAACGGGTGGCGATAAAACAGGATACGCTTGGTTATTATGCTTCGTACTACCTCGGAAATCTGTATCTGAAAAGTAATAACCTGAATTATGCTGTTGCAGCCTACAAGACAGCAAAGAGCGGCTCCTATGACAAGGAAA
>JBNKDZ010000365.1:0-3871 GCA_050288525.1 Cyclobacteriaceae bacterium | reverse complement strand
ATCGCTCCTGTATTTCAAATTTTAGATCGAGTACCACATCTCCTTTGGCAGATAGGATAACGGAACTTTCACTGGATCGGACTTTAGCAACAGGTTGGGCAGATGGGAACAAATAGGTTTTAACGTTGCCCTGTGAACTTTTCAGTACAAGCTTCGACTGATCTTCAGAGAAATCAAATTCATTTGCATAAGGCAATTTAAGATCTTTTTTACAGTCAAATTTATAAAATTCAATACCTGTATGATAATCAGCAATTGTCAAATATTTCCCTAAAAGGGCTATTTTATCGTCCTCTAAAAACCGGATCTTATTAGCCCGTTCAAATTTTACAAATGGTAGTTTTTTTGTCGTAACGTGTTCGTATATATGATCAAACCAAATCTATTTAAAAATATCTTCCAATTCTAGTACAAACCTGTCAAGATCCTTTTCTTCTATTGTCAAGGCAGGATCCATGCGTAGCACTTCAGCATTCGACCGTTTTACCAACAATATTTTTCTTTTGAACAATTCCTCAACCACAAAAGCCCCTTTTTCCGTCAATTCGATCCCGATCATCAATCCCCTGCCTCTTATTTCCTTAATTTCCGGATAGGTTTCCTTTAACTTGTTCAATTGATCCTTAAGATTTTCTCCCATTCTGTTGCACCGGTCCAGCAGATTTTCGTTCCTGATTATTGTGATTAGTTCGTTGGCTACAGCAGCTCCCAATGGATCGTTCTGATGCGATTGGGAATACAAAAATGGTTTTTCGTTCAAGCGTCCGGCAACCTTCTTCGATATGGCAACTGCACTCACCGGATATCCGTTCCCCAATCCCTTGCCCATCGCAACTATATCTGCCTCTATGTTGTAGTGTTGGAATCCAAACCATTTCCCGGTCCGGCCAATCCCTGTTGTGATCTCATTTGCTACTATAAAACCATTATTTTGCCTAATCCTTTCAGCAATTTTATCAATAAGCTTTTGGGAAGGGAATCGTACCAATCCGGATGAACTGCCCGGTTCAAAAAGGAATATCCCGATCTGGTTGAAAGGAATGTTTTGAAACGCCTCACAATCACCTGTACATCCTTCATGGCTGTTACAAGTACATTCAAGCCAGTCGTATACAAATTTATTATCACTGTTTTTGTTGCTCGCATCACCATAGGCCCCGAAATACGAATCATCAAACGTCAGGATCAAGGGTTTGTCTGTTATGGTTTTTGCTACCCTCAGACCGTACTCAACAGCTTCGCTTCCGGAGCATAAAAACTCGCATTTTCCTCCTGACAGACCAGCTATTCCCAGTATATTTTTTGCTGCTTTCTCGATAACCGGGTGGCTGTAGGCGAAACCGGAATGACTTATTTCATCGATCTGTTTTTTTATAACACGGTTGACTTCAGGATGGCAATGTCCGATGCTTGTACACCAGACCCCTGATTCGAGATCCAGGTATCGGTTGCCTTCCGTATCGTAGAGATAACAATTTTCAGCCTTAACAATATTGTCCAACCTCCTTTTATGCCCGGTGGACCAGATTATATTTTCCATATTCGTATAGCACAATTAATAGCATTCAATTCCTGTTTAAGCATCAAAAATGATTAAAAAGCGTCATTGATTAATGTTTTTCTAAAAAATAATATTTGCAGGAGATGTATTTACCGTTCGTTCATTACCTATTACAAACCATTTTTACGATTCAGATACACTCCTGCGATCATACAACGGGCGCTACCCCCGCCCACACGTTCAATGATCTCAAGATCTGAGTGTATCAGGGAGTTGTTATATTTAAGAAGTGATTCACGCTGACCGGGTTTCAGGCATTGATATGCCCGGGATGACATCACCAGTATTTTTTCACCTTTGTTGTTCGTTAACTGGATCATATTTCCGGCAAAATTTCTTAACTGTTTAAAACTTATATCAATTATTGCGAGATTCCCCTGAGTCATTTGTTCAACAACCCTGTTTACGTCCCCGGAAGAAATACTTTCCAGGCAGACAACAGCAAAACCATCGCCTATGGTCATCAATACATTCGTATGATAGATCTCATTACCATTTTCGTCAGAAGCATCAAATATGAGCGGGAGGTATCCAAGTTCCTCGCATACGATAGACAATAATTTTTCATTTGTTCTGGATGACCTGTTGGCATAGGCTACCCGGTTGATATGGTCGAAAACGATGCTTCCAGTACCTTCGAGAAACATGCCTTTTTTCTCATATTCCACGTAATTCAGGATATTTTTTACTTCAAAATGCTCATTAAGTTCCTGAATCATTGAAATCTGGCGTTCTTTGCGTCTGTTTTCGGCCATCATTGGATATAAAACAATGTATCCATCTTCATGCAATGAAATCCAGTTGTTCGGGAAAACTGCATCGGGAGATGTGTCATTTTCATTTCCATGGAATGCAAATACTTCGATCCCAAATTTACGGAGCTTTCCGACAAAAGACTCAAATTCTTCCAGTGCCTGCCTGGTAATCATATCTCCGGACATCCTGTCTGCCTTATTCTGAAAGATGTTCGATCCCGAAGTTTGCTTGTTGTACCCGAAATGATCGGGAAAAACCATAAAGATTGAAGATGGTGCCTGAATCATAGGACAATATTTATGGTTCATTATACGTATAATCCTCCGAAAACACTAAAAGGCTGCCATTATTTAAGGATTATTTCCGAATGTTAACTTTACTGTATCCATTAATTATGAAAAATATATAAATTGCGTCCCGGTTTTCAGAAATATAAACTTGGTTATGAATAAATTTCTCTGGCTCCTGTATCAGCCCTACAAATGGTTAATATTCTTTCCGTTTTTAATCGTAAATACGTTGATCTTTGGATTTCTGGCGGTGACACTATCATTGTTGATCAATCAGAAAGTGGGTAGTTTTATAGGAGGAGCTGTGTGGGCCAGACTGAACAGCTTTTTTACTCCGATTTTTGTCAATGTCAAAGGCCGTCAACACATTGACAAAAAACAATCCTATGTGATCGTTGCCAATCACCTCAGTGCGTACGATATATTTGTGTTGTATGGATGGTTGGGCATAGATTTTAAATGGGTAATGAAAAAAGAACTCCGTAAGATCCCGGGACTTGGTTTCGGAAGTGCAGCAGTTGGCCATATTTTTATCGACCGTTCCAACTCTGCAGCAGCATTAAAGTCTATTGATGAAGCAAAGAAAAAAATCACCAACGGCACCTCTGTGGTTTTCTTCCCGGAAGGCACAAGAAGCCGGAGCGCCAAATTGCTTCCTTTCAAAAAGGGGGCTTTTAAATTCGCACTCGAACTTGGGTTGCCGTTACTTCCGATAACAATAAACGGAACAAATAAGATCCTTCCCAATGACTCAGCCAACCTTATGCCCGGCAAGGCCGAACTCATTATTCACCCTCCGATAGACATAAAAAATTATGATGAAAAGGATATGTCAAAACTCATGGGAGAAGCGAAAGAAATTATTCAGAGTAGCCGTAATCAGAAAAAATAGCGAAAATACCACCCATCAAATCATTTAAATAACATTATTAAAACCAATGTAAACCATTAAAAATCACCGTAAAACAAAAATAAAATACATTTTTTTACGTAAAAATACATGGTTTTTTATAAGTAAATAATTTATATTTACATCAATTATTTAAAACCCCTAAACTATCACGATTAGAATGCCCAAACGTTTTCTACTAACTATTGTATTTGCCCTTTTTGTTTCCCATTCTTTTTCTCAAAACAGATCATACAATCTAAATGGTGATGATAGATATACACTTGAAGGGTCTGTTAATTCCGATGTTCCTTCCTTAAGAAACAGTCAGCGACACCGTGAATTCCTGATAAATCCTGTTCTGCAGCAAGCAGA
>JBNKDZ010000364.1:0-5805 GCA_050288525.1 Cyclobacteriaceae bacterium | reverse complement strand
CGACGCTCTTCCGATCTTTAATTATCTGTTCCAGTCAGAACAAATAAATCTAAACAAACCAAAACTCATTCTACTTGACTTAAAACTCCCTAAAATAAGTGGGTTGGAGATCCTTCAAAGGTTGAAAGCAGAAAATCAGACGAAAGCAATCCCGGTAGTGGTGTTTACATCATCTCTTGAGGAAAAGGATTTGATTGAAAGTTATAGGCTAGGTGTAAACAGCTATGTGGTTAAACCAATGGATTTTGACGATTTCTCAAAAGCTGTTGCCAAACTAGGTATTTACTGGATGTTGATAAATGAAAATTGCTAAGCATGAAATCACTAAATATATTAATGCTTGAAGATAATATTTCAGATGTTGAATTGGTGAAACTTCAACTTTTAAAGGAGAAAATATCCTTTAACCTGTTTCATGCCTCAAACAAAGAAGAATACATAAAGCAAATCAATTCCAACGGCGCAAATGTCGATATAATATTGTCCGATTACCGGTTAATTGAGTTCACCGGTTTGGATGCCCTGGATATAGCACTAAAAAAAATGCCTCTTATCCCATTCATTATTGTCACAGGTACTCTTGATGAAGAAACTGCTGCCGCAACAATTAAAGCCGGTGCGTGGGATTACGTTGTTAAAGAAAGGCTCTCCAGACTCATCCCGGCAATAAAAAATGCACTCGAACTAAAAAAGGAAAAAGAAGAGAAACATGCCGCTATTGAAAAGCTCCGGAACAGTGAAGAACGTTTCAGGATCTTAATTGAACAGGCCCCGGATGCTTTTTATTTGTGTGACATGAATCAGATCATTGTCAGGGCAAATGAGTCCTCAAGCAAATTATCCGGATTCTCCCAAGAGGAACTTTTAAACAAAAGCATTATCGATTTGATCGCAGATCATACTTCCAAATTTCTGAAAAACTGGACACAAATCGAAAATCCGGGACAATCAAATACATTCATCACCAAATTCCTGAAAAAAGACGGATCTTCGTATCCTGTAGAAATCAAAACAACCATCATTCTGGTAAATGACGTCAAATACCGGCTTAGCTTTGCAAGAGATATATCCGAACATATAAAGGCTCAGAAAGAAATACAGAAACGAAACGACAAACTTATCGAACTAAACAAACAAATATCCGATTATAAAATCATGGCGCTGAGATCGATCATGAATCCACATTTCATCTTTAACAGCCTTAATTCTATCCAATACTATATCGGCCACAATAAAAAAGAAATGGCTATAAACTATCTGTCTTTATTTTCAAAACTTATCAGAAACGTTCTGGATAGTTCGATCAATCCAACGATAAATCTTGAAACCGAACTGGAAATATTGAAATATTATATCGAACTCGAAAAAGTACGTTTTGAAAATTCATTTGACTTTCAACTAAACATACATGAAAACCTGGACATCAACAACATAGAAGTTCCTTCACTTATTTTTCAGCCCTACGTCGAAAATGCCATTATTCACGGGCTGACTCCGAAAAAGAATAACGGTTTACTAAAAATTGATTTAGAGAAAAGGAATAACTTTCTTATATGTACCATTGAGGATAATGGTATCGGACGGCAGGAATCAAATAAAATAAAGAAGAACAAGCATAACATACATAAGTCGGTAGGACTATCTATTACCTCACAACGTTTAGAGATCATAAATAAAACCAACAATGTTGCAGTGAATATTATTGATCTGAAAAACAACAAAAATCTCCCCTGCGGAACAAAAGTGGAACTTGCCATTGAATTATCAGTTTAACACAAGAATATTGCTAAACAAGTTGGCCTAAGAGGATGAATACCTCTATGACATTTTCATTTCCTGACACAGCCATTTACTTGTTTTGTTTAAATAATTCCCTCAACTTGTATTCTAAATAAAATAGATTATCCTTTTAAAAATTCATGAGATGACTACCAGTTACTTTTTTGCATATTTTTCAATCCTGTTCCTCGCCACCATCATTCCCGGACCAAGTATGTTGCTGGCTCTTAATCATGGAGCAAATCATGGTATCGATAAAACTATTTATAGTGGAATCGGGAATTTAACCGGTAATCTCTTAATGGCTCTGGTATCGATATTAGGGCTTGGCATACTTTTAATAACTTCAGGAGTAGTGTTCAATATAGTTAAATGGATTGGGGTAGGATATCTTATTTATATCGGATTAAGAATGGTTTTTGAACCTGTAAAAACAGATGATAAAAATACCTTTGAGGTGAAACCGGGAGCCTCAAAAACAAAATCCCGGTTATTTGTAGACGGTTTTTTTATAGCTATTAGTAATCCTAAAGGAATCGCGTTTTTCACAGCTTTATTCCCTCAATTTATAAACATTAAAAATGCCTCGTATAGTGAGTTTGCCATTGTATTTATTACGCTTGGAGTGGTTGCTTTTGGATGCTATATGCTATACGGAATTTTAGGATTAAAAATCAATATGCTTTTCCAGGTAAATTCATTTAAGAAAATATTTAACCGGATAACCGGTTCTTTAATGATAGGCGTTGGATTAACTATTGCCTTGTCAAAAAAAGTTATGGATAAATAAGTCACTGTAGATTTATCCGTTTAATCAACATGCACCCCTTTAACTAAGTTAAACCTTCCGGTGGCTCATTCTCTGTTCTATTAATTAAAAAATAGTGCTAATATTAATTAAAAAATAAGGCCACTGTGAAATAAAATGTGGTTGTAGGTTGTGGGATGATAAATTGTAGTGGCAACCACATTTTATTTATTTTAGAGATTCTACATGCGAATCTCTTTGTATTGTAACAAGATTTATTCAATTCTAAAGCAACCAAATAGCATCCCACCATTTTTATGTGAGAAGAGTCAAAAGGTTGCATTATGAGAATGATCACTGACAAGTTAATTAGTGAAGAATTTATTGAAAAGAACCTGGTCAGGATCTTTCATTCTTCCATTATTCTTAATACAGATTTTGAAATCATCGCGGTAAGCAAAGAAATATATTCCATATTCAAATACAACGAAAACGATTTAAAAAACAAAGACATCTTTTTCCTTCTCAAAGATCAGGAAAATAAATTCCGGAATCAGATCAATGAACTTACAACAAACGGATTCTCTCATTCCATACACTATGAAACCAAAAACAAGTATGGTAAAGTTACTTCTGTGGAGATATCCGGTTTTTATCTTGGACTGATCAGCGATTTCAACAATCAGATCATCCTTACGATCAAGGACCTGAACAAACTGAGATCCTATCAAAAAAGACTTGAGAGCAAGATAAATGAATTTAATGATCTGGTATACAGAACCTATCATGATCTCAAGGGACCGATTGCCACCATAAAAGGTCTTATCAACCTGTCCCATTACGAGATTGATAATGAACAGATTATGAAACTGGTTAAGCTGGTTGAACAATCAACCTCCATACTTGAACACAGGATAACCAACATCAGCAACTTCTTTGATCCGGACAATAAACTGAACATTGATATTGAACATTTTAATATTGATCAGATAAAAACCGAAGCCAAAGAATTACTTGACAAAAACTTCGGAAAAGATAAAGCCAGTCTGAATATTGAGGTCCATTATGAAGAAGTAATAAAACATGACTTTAACCTGGTTTCAAAGATTATCCTGTCAAAACTTAAGGGTACGGAGTTCTTTTCTGTACTTTCTGAGAATCCTAAAATTCATATAATTATCGAATCCGATTCACATAATCTGTTGATAACCTTCCTGTATAACGGCGTTTCATGCCCTCAGAAGGTCAAAAAACTACTATCAAATGAATCTGCTAGCATTGAACAATCGATAAACGATGATTCCGTTCTCTGGTTTTATGTATTAAATAGCATTGTTCAGAAAAATGAAGGACACTTTACGTATAAATGCGATTCGGTATCAAAACAAATGGAATTTGTAATTATTCTCCCCGATCCAGAAGATATCTATCACATCTGATATAAACTCAAAAATTACCGGCTTCCTTAGCCGGATTCAACGAAAAAAGCCTGATGATACGGTAATCCAATGCATCATCAGGCTTTTTATTCGTAATGTCTGATTAAACTATGCGGTTTTCTTTTTCCATAGCTTTTCCATTTCTTCAAGTGTTTTACCCTTGGTCTCCGGTACCATTTTGTACATGAATATTGCTGCCAGCACACCCATTATGGCATAGATCCAGTAGGCAAAGCCATGATGGAACCGATCATTCAGGTAGGTACTGTCGTTCATGATCGGGAATGTCCATGAAATGGTAAGGTTTGCTACCCATTGTGCTGCTACCGCAATCGACATGGCTCCACGTATGGCATTCGGGAATATCTCAGAGATCAATACCCATACAACAGGCCCCCATGAAAGGGCGAAAGAAGCTGTGTAGGTAAGCATGGCAATGATAGCACCCATTCCCGGAGAACCCTCAGACAGGAAGAATGCAAGCCCCAGCCAGGTCATACTTATCGCCATTCCTAATGCACCTATGATCTGAAGCGGCTTACGGCCAAATCTGTCAACTGTAACAATTGCTATAATGGTAAATATAAGGTTGACTAATCCCACTATAATGGTCTGAAGCAAAGAAGTGTCTACCCCACTCCCCATAGTACGGAATATCTCAGGAGCATAATACAACACCACATTGATCCCGACAAACTGCTGGAATACAGATAATAAAATACCAATAATGATAACAATGCCTCCAAATGAAAGCCATGGAGCATTTTTTACCAATAAGGATTCTTTGATGCTGTTCATTATCTGACCGATATCATCACTATCCAGTTTCTTCAGAACAGCCTCGGCTTTCTCATCCTGATCCTTGAATACCAGGAATCGTGGTGTTTCAGGCACAAAGAACAACATGATTATGAACAATATACATGGAATGGCCTCTGAAGCAAACATCCATCGCCAACCTATTGTATTAATCCATTCTTCGCTTTGTCCTTTAGCAATAAAATAATTCACAAAATATACAACCAACATCCCGAATATTATGGCAAACTGGTTCCAGGATACAAGCGTACCCCGAATTTTAGCAGGGGCAATTTCAGAGATATACATTGGCGATAACATTGATGCAAGTCCAACGCCTACTCCTCCTAATACCCGGAAAAAAATAAAGGAGGTAAACACCTCTGTTCCCATGAAATTCAGTGTATCAGGTAATGCTGATCCGATTGCTGAAATGGTAAACATGACAGCAGCCATGATCAATCCGAGCTTTCGCCCCATCGTCTGACTGATATATCCGGCGATGGATCCCCCAATGATACATCCCAGCAATGCACTCGAAATGATAAAACCATTAATTGAATTCGCAAGTGCTTCTGAAATTTCGTTTGGCAATGAAAGGAATTTGTTATATACAACAAGTCCAGTAATAGTTAACAATAAGATACTGAAGATTATCCCTTTTATCTTTCCGAACAACCTGAACAGGAAACTGCTGATTAATCCGGCGATAAGAGCAAAACATATGGTCGCTACGATTTTAAATTCCACGATTACGATGGATGCCATATGCGCATCATTCATTAGTGGTTGAACAAATGTTTCTTTTAAGGCCCCTGTAGTACCCGAAATAACGGCCGTATCATACCCGAAAAGCAACCCTCCTAGCGCGGCCACCAATGTCAGGCTCATGATATATAAGTTGGATGTTTTTTGTTTAGCCATAAATTTTATGTGTTTAAATTATTTATTAGTTATTGTCTTGTAATTCTCAGTAGATATTATCAGAAAAAAGACAGAATCTGTTATAATAAAAAGATCTTTACGGATAATTATAACAAA
>JBNKDZ010000363.1:0-7330 GCA_050288525.1 Cyclobacteriaceae bacterium | reverse complement strand
AAAGATTTTATCTTCCTGTTTAAGAGTGCTTTATGTTTCTTCTCCTTGTCATTTTTTCCTTAGGTTGACGGCTATGGTGCGGACACGAACCACGGCCGAGGAGGTTAGTAAACTTCAAACAATGAGCAGAGGAAATCCTTGTTTCAAACAACTACCAATGACATATGGGAATTTGTCTTCTAATACAACGCCGACAGGTCTTAGGACGCTGACAGGTTGGTATCAATATAAGTTATAATACCCATACATAGTAAAATTAAAAATCCTGTAATCCCTTAATCCGAAAAATCAGTGTATAACTTTCCACTTTAAACTTTCAACTAAAGATCTCCGGCAGCCGGATCTGGTCGGCATAAAACTTCTGGCGGGTATGTTTGATGTCCATCAGCTCAATGCGTTCGATTTTATCCATTTTATGATTGTAGAATACTTCAACATAAAAACCGTATAAAAGGTACAGGTTCACTTTGTAGCCATAATATCGTATTGCAACAATGAAAGATCCTTCTTTATACAGAATCTGTATTTTTTCTTTCAGATCAAGTTCGATAAAATCCAACGCATTCATGAGGACTGATTTATTATACTTTAACGAATATCTTCGGATATGGATTTCATTAATATTCGAAATCCACCACTTTCCGGTCTGAGGCAGCGCCGCCGATAAATTGGGCAACCTTTTGATGCTCGGGGTGTTGCTGGTAGTTTTGAAGCCCTTTTTTATCCTTGTGGGTAGTTATCAGGACCAGATCACCGGCAGCAGGGTTATCATTGAAGTTTATGCCTGTTTCGAGCGAATGTATTATTTTCTCACCTTTTTCATCAATACACTTTTCAGTGAGGGTATGCAGGATCTTTATGGCATGAGAAATGTTTGTTTCTTTATCATTGCCTTCATAGTCTTCCTTAAAGTTCCACATTACGATATGTTTGATCATAACAATTCTGTTTATATGTAATTAATTTCTAAATGGTTTAACCAAAATATTACCTCTCCACGAACAGTCTCCCGGATCGATTTCGGGTAATAAATTGTTAGAGTCAAAAAAAATAAATTATTTTATATAATAATAAATTATTGTGCATTGAATTTAAAGTAAAATGTCCAGACACCTTTATATTTTGTTCGTCCTAGTTTTTTGTATCAACACAGTTTACAGCCAGAATCTCAAGCCAGGCTACGGTATTCGTGACCTCCGGCTGGGTATAGACTGGGGAGAAGTAGAATGGGAGCTTGGTTTCAAAGGCAAAAAATACAGTAAAGACGCTGTGGATGAACGTATGAAATATATCGCGGACAAGTTCGAACTCGATTACGATTATGTTGTTGAATATCAGCATATTATGTGGTTGCCGGTCTCAAATATTTTTTTCAAGGACGAAAAAGCGAATATGATCATTCTCAGCAGCTATCCCGAATATTATAAAATGTTATGCCGTGACATCAATACTGAAGAGGGGCTGCGTTTCTGGCAAAAGGAGGAAGATCTAAAACAGATCTACGGTAAAGGAAAAACCTTTAAAAACTTCGGAAAAGAGTATATTTATTATAAAGATAAAGGCATTGGCGTAGAGGTCGATAACGAAGAGATACGGACGATCTGTATTTTTAATCCTCAAATGAAGTAGTAATAAGCAATTTCTTTGATATATTTACCTGCGAATTAAAATCTAGGAAATAATTTTTTTTACCATAAGAAAAAATACGCTATGAATTTACCAAAATACTATCAACTTAGTAGTAAATGGATGCTTGTTCTGGTATTAAGTATCCTAATGGCATGTAACTCATCAGATAAAAAGAAAGAGGATGCTTCTAAAGAATTTGATGAGGCAGCCAACCAGCAGACAGAGAAGATTCAAAAGGTGATTTATGATATCCCTTCACCTTCAGAAATCCCATATATCATTAAAAGTACGGGCGCTGAGTTCAACCCCAACATAATTAATGATACCAAAAAATATGAATCATATTCGATTTCTGCTAAAAAAGCAGCGTTCAACCTGGGTGTATATGCAACTGATATCGGATATCTGAGCAGCTACGGCAAAACACAGGAAGCACTCAATTACATGGATGTATGCCTGAAACTTACCGAAGCAATAGGTGCTCAGGATGCCGTTGACCTGAAAGTATTGGAACAATTTGAAAATAATCTTTCCAATACCGACAGCCTTGCCAGCATTATTGACCGTGTGATCAATGACAGCGACAAGTATCTGCAGGAAAACGAACGAAGCAACATCGCTGCCCTGGTAATCGGAGGTACATTTATCGAAGCATTGTATGTGGCAACACAGATCATTGACACCTATCCCAAAGATATGCTCGCCGATGATCAGCGTATGACGATCCTTTCGCCGTTGGTACAAATGCTTGTTGAACAAAAAGAAAGCCTGAAAAATGTTATCGATCTGTTGAAAACAGTTGATGATCAGGACGAATGGGTAACAGCTACTGTCAACAGCCTTGAAGAGCTTTATGAGAACTATTCTGCATTTGATCCGATGGAAAAGATCAAAGAAGGAAAAGGAAATGAAGTCCTTAATGATGAAGTATTGGGAATGCTAACAGTGAAAGTTGACTCCATCCGTTCGAACGTCGTTCACTGATCCATAAATAAAAATATTTAAAAAAGTATTGGAGGAAACTTCAATACTTTTTTTTTTGGGTGTATCTTAACCGAAAAGGATCACATAATCCCGAATAACAGTATTTTTATGAGTGAGCAGTTACTAAAAGCCATCATTCAACTTTATGCATTGATATCCAGACTGGATGGTATGGGTGAAAAGGAACGTTCACGCATGAAAAAACTGCTTGCTGCCAGACTCAAAATTGAGGATTTTCCCAGGTATGTCCAGCTATTTGAGGTATTGGTGAAAGAAGATATTACCTCCAAAAGCGATGATCCGGAGCTTGAACGGATCACAGAGATCTCACGCAAGATTGGCAAAGAACTGACCAAGCAACAACGGGTAGTCATGATATCCGAACTTATTCAGCTCACTCTGGCAGATAATATCCTAACAGACCGTGAAAATCAGGCACTCGAAAATATCGGAAGAGAATTAAACATTGACTCCGGTGATCTCCATGCCATACAATCATTTGTGGCAGCCTCAACCCTGAAGGATTTTGAGTCTTCTAATGTACTGATTATAAAAAAAGACCGTTACAGTGTATCCAAAAACTGCCACTACATAAAACCTGATGGCGAACTGGACGGATATATTGCGATATTGAAACTTGAGACCATACAGCCGTTTTTTCTCCGTTATTCCGGCAAGTCGACTATTTTTCTGAACCAGATCCCGGTAGAATACGGGGCTATGGAGATCGTGCCGGCAGGAAGTACCATCCGTGGAGACAGGTTTCAGGCGATCTACTACAGCGATATTTTCTCACGATATTCGGCAGTAGAGCAGGAACATGAGTTGCACTTAATCGCTGAGAACATTTCCTTTAAGTTTAAAGATGAAACGTACGGAATAAAAAACATTTCCCTTGATGAAAACAGCGGCCGTTTAGTAGGGATCATGGGGGCCAGCGGGTCTGGCAAGTCGACACTTATCAATGTGCTTAACGGAAATGAAGTGCCCTCAGAAGGTTATGTGACGGTCAATGGCATCGATATCCACAAAAACCAAAAAGCGGTTGAGGGATTGATCGGATATGTGCCCCAGGAAAATCTGTTGATAGAGGATCTTACGGTATATCAGAATCTGTATTACGCGGCGAAGCTGTGTTTTAAAGATTATAACAAGGAAGAAATACATGATCTGGTCGATAAAACCCTGATAAACCTGGGTCTCTACGATATACGTGACCTGAAAGTTGGCGGACCGTTGCAGAAAGTGATCAGTGGCGGACAGATAAAACGGTTAAATATCGGACTGGAACTGCTTCGTGAACCCATGATCCTGTTTGTCGACGAACCCACATCCGGACTGTCATCCAGAGATTCGGAAAATATCATGGACCTTCTGAAAGAATTGTCAATCAGGGGCAAACTGGTATTTGTGGTCATACATCAGCCCTCCTCCGATATTTTCAAGATGTTTGACCGGCTGGTTGTTCTCGATATGGGAGGATTGCCCATCTACTACGGCAATCCACTGGAAGTAGTGGGGTATTTTCGCAAGCTGAGCCAGCATATCGACAAACAGCAGGAGGCCTGTCCGGTATGTGGCACCATAAATACGGAGCAGATCTTCAACATCATAGAAGCACGGGTGGTGGACGAATACGGCCATCCTACCTCCAGACGCAAGGTGACAGCTGAGACATGGAACAATGTGTATTTACGAAATGCCGGCTCTGCGAAACCGGTAGAGAAGAAAGAACACGTTAATATCCCTGCTTCAAGACTCAACATCCCCGGCAAACTCCGGCAGTTCCGGATCTTTGCCCATCGCGACCTGAAGTCAAAGCTTGCCAACCGGATGTACGTGCTGATCAACCTGATGGAAGCGCCTTTGCTGGCATTTATTCTTGCGATATTCGTGCGTTTTTATCCGCAGGACGGATTTCTGCCTACGGAATATGTCTTTCAGGACAACATCAATATCCCTTCGTACATTTTTATGGCCGTGGTTGTGGCGCTGTTCATCGGACTCACAGTCAGTGCCGAGGAGATTATACGAGACAGAAAGGTTGTAAAACGGGAATCGTTTTTACACCTGAGCAAGGGGAGTTACCTGGCCTCGAAGATATTGATCCTGTTTTCGCTTTCATTTATTCAAATGGCCACTTTTGTGCTCATAGGTAACCTGATCCTGGAGATACGGGATATGAACATGATATACTTTTTTGTATTGTTCTCTGCCGCCTGTTTTGCCAATGTGTTGGGGTTGAACATCTCTTCTGCCTTCAACTCAGCCATTACCATCTACATCCTTATTCCGTTGATTCTGATACCACAGATCCTGTTGAGCGGGGTGGTGGTACAGTTTGACCAGCTGAACCCCTGGTTCGGGTCGAAGTCGAGTGTACCTCTGGCCGGCGATGTCATGGCATCCAGGTGGTCGTATGAGGCTCTGATGGTGAGCCAGTTTAAAGACAACAAATTTGAAACAATGTTTTATTCTACCGACAGGGATATCGCCAATACGGATTTTAAAACAAGTTATTACATCCCCCGGCTGAAGACCATGATCGACTACCTGTATGTCAATCAGGGATCTGCCGACCCGAAAAGAGAAAAGACCATGGAGCGGTATGGGGTCATTGTAAAGAATGAATTGGAAAAACAGCTGACTTATGTGGGGAGATCAGACTATCTGGATCATAATACAGACCTTCGAAAACTCGATTCGCTTGAATATAAAAACCTGCATCATTTGATGGATGTACTTAAGCGGCTATACATGATGCAAAACAAGAAGGCGAAAGCACAGAAAGACTCCATCATTAACATAATGACCCGCACACCGGCAGATGCGGATGCTTTCAATGCTATGAAACGAAATTATACCAACGATCAGATCAACACTGTGGTGTTTGACAACCGGGAGGTAACTCGCATTCTGGAACATAAAGGACAGCTGATCCAGCAGATATACCCGATCTATACGACTCCGGACCCGGATCATTTGTTCGACTACCGGACATTGTTTTTTGCTCCGGAAAAGTATTTTGCCGGACATTATTTCGATACCCTGTACTTCAATGTTGGTGTGTTGTGGTTTATGACCGTGATGCTGGTGGTCATGCTCTATTTTGATGTTTTACGAAGGCTGGTTAGTGTGGACAACCGGGTTTTTAATAAATTGAATATCCGAAAATCATCCAAAAAATAACATGTTCTTCTTCCTCTCCAAGACACTGAATTTCTTTATAAAACCCTTTAACATCTTGATAATCCTTTTGGTAGTTTCTTTTTTTATTAAGAATACGAAGTGGAAAAAGCGGCTTCGGATTGTGACAGTGGTATTGTTCCTGTTTTTCTCAAACGGACTTATCGTAAACCAGTTTTTTCTCTGGTGGGAAAAGCCGGCAGTGCCGATGGATCAGCTGGAAGCCTGTTATGATATTGCCGTTGTTCTGGGCGGAACAGCTGATGTAAACAGAAAGCCTTCAGACCGGTTGTTTTTCCACAAGGGAGCCGACCGTATTACCCACGCCATAGAGCTTTACAAAGCAGGCAAGATTGATAAAATCCTCTACACCGGAGGCAGGGCACGTCTGTTTGAAGATCCTGAAGTTGATAACTCTCCGATCTATAATTTTTATGTGAAATGTGGCGTACATCCGGACGATATCCTGATCGAAAATGTTTCACAAAACACCCATGAGAATGCTTTGTTTGTGAAGAATCTGTTTGAAGAGAGGGGCATTGACGATGCAAAAGTGCTTCTTATTACCTCGGCCTTTCATATGCGTCGGTCGGAAGCCTGTTTTCGGAAAGTAGGGCTGGATGTGACCGGTTTCAGTACTGATTTTTATTCTCCGCTGCCCAAGGACGAGTTCTCTTTTAGTCAGCTGTTCCCTTCATCGCTGGCCTTTACTGGTTGGGATATTTTGATCAAGGAGTGGGTGGGGTTGGTGATGTACTGGTTGATGGGGTATGTTTAGGAGGGAGATTTGGGATCTGGATGGATGAAAAGTGAATTGTAAGTGTTAATAACAATTTATAAAAGAAAAATAAAACTATTTCCAATTTAGAAAGTATTATAAAAAATTATAAATAATATAAAATTATATATATTTGATATATGTAAGTCCGGTCAGTAAATAAATTGCTTAATAAAAAAGCAGTAACTATGGTCAATCCAAAGTCAATCGATCATTATTTCTTAAAAGATGCAGTAATTGAGATTAGATATAGTTCAATATTCGAAAATGAAGTTGTTAATGGTTTATTTTATAATCAACTGAAAGAGTTAGGATATGAATTAGTTGTAAATAGACTTCAACCATCAGCAAATATTCAAATTCAAGGAGATGTCATATATGCGGATGAATCAACAACAATAAAATTTAATCCAGGCTCGGTTATTTTTAATACTAAAGGAGAATATAAGTTATGGGATAACTATTTTTCTAAAGTAAAAAATGTAATTTCTCTTTTTTATAAAATGGGACTGTTTGAAATGATTCAAAGGATAGGAATAAGGTATATTAATGTATTTGAGAATATTAATATTTTTGAAAAATTAAAAGATCATTTTAAAATTGAACTTCCGTCATTTAAAACTAATAATACACAAATCAAAACAGAAATTATAGATAATGAATACAGAGCCATTTTAAATATTGGAAATGGTAGATTATTTCAAGAGAATAAACCGTTATCAATTTTTGATATTGATGTAATAGTCGATATAA
>JBNKDZ010000362.1:0-2422 GCA_050288525.1 Cyclobacteriaceae bacterium | reverse complement strand
TGGGATAAACCGATGATATGACAGCATCGATAACATATCCTGACGTTTTTAACGTCAGTAATACCAACAGGAGAGCCAAAATCAGGTTAAGTATCGCGGGTAGTATAAGTGTTCGCCAAATATTATGTTCATCAATGAACCTGATTGCCTTCCAGTAAAACAAAAACGCCTGTTTTACCTGATGTAGAAAGTCCATCTGAGCATCATTTTATTTAAAAATATAGAAAAAAATTGTATTCTCCTATTCAGATATCACATAATTAGAGGAGAAAGGAGCAAGGAAAAAGGAGTCAGATGACAAATCCTTGCTCCTTGTTCCTTGCTCCTTGTTCCTCCCATTAATTAAAGCTTTTACGCATATTTCTATGTTATAGCCTTTTTTTCTACGATATTTGTGATCTACCCGTTTAAGTTATATTAACTCATCGTATTTTTTCTATCTATATTTTCAAAGATTTGTGTAATGGAATTACTAAAAAGAATTAAAGAGAACGCTAAGTTACTCAAGAAGAAAATAGTTCTTCCTGAAGGAACAGAAGAACGGACTATTCGTGCAGCCGACATTATCTTAGCAGAAGATCTGGCGGAGATTATTTTGTTGGGAAATCCTGAAGAAATCAGGCAACTGGCAAAAAAATATGATTTAACGCATCTGGATAAAGCCACCATCATTGATCCGGAGCATTGTGAAAAAGAAGATGTATATACAGACCTGATGGTTGAGTTGCGGGCAAATAAAGGAATGACCAAGGAAAAAGCCAAACAACTGATCAAGGATCCCCTGGTCTTAGCTACGCTGATCATCAAGAACGGGGATGCGGATGGAGAAGTTGCAGGTGCCCGAAACGCCACAGGAGATGTGTTACGACCTGCTTTTCAATACGTTAAAACCCTTCCGGGCATCAGTGTTGTTTCCGGTGCCTTTCTGATGATCCTTCCTGAAGCAACCTACGGAGAAGATGGTCTGTTGATATTTGCAGATTGTGCCGTACATCCGGACCCTACAGACAAAGAGCTGGCCGAAATTGCTGTTTCTACTGCAAATACAGCAAAGAATATTGCCAGAATTGAACCAAAAATCGCCATGCTCAGTTTTTCTACTAAAGGCAGTGCCAAACATCCGATGGTAGACAAGGTGGTTTCAGCTACCAAATTAGTACGTGAAAAAGTACCCGAACTTCAAATTGACGGAGAGTTACAGGCTGATGCTGCCCTGGTTGAGGCTATTGGTAAGCAAAAAGCCCCGGGCAGCAAAATCGCCGGTCGTGCTAATGTGCTTGTCTTTCCTACGCTAGAGGCCGGTAATATAGGATACAAACTTGTCCAGCGACTTGCGGGAGCAGAAGCTATTGGTCCTATTCTTCAGGGAATGGCAGCCCCCATCAATGATCTGTCCAGAGGATGTTCGGTAGATGATATTGTAAACATGGTTAGTATAACTGCCAATCAGGCAGGAATGTAATACGTTTAACAGAAAGAATTATGGGAATGACAGTTGAACCGATTGAAGGATATGCGATCAAACGAAGAGAGAAACCCCTGGTAAAAAAGAGTCGGTATGATTTTACCAAAGTTGGTATCGTAGGATGTGGTATTCTCGGACAGGAAATTACCAGGATGGTAAGTTCTCAGGGTATTGAGGTCACCTTTATGGAAATCTCGGAAGAGAAAATAGAACAAGCATTAAACAGTATTTCCACAGATCTGGATGATATGATTGAAAAATGGGGCATGACCTATGCCGAAAAGCGTGCCATATTATCCAGAATAAAAGGAACTATGGATTATACAGATCTTGCAGGAGCAGACATCGTTATCGAATCTGTGAAATCCAGAACCCGGGAAAACAGTGTGGATCTCAGGAAGCGTATTTTCAGGGAAATTGAAAAAAATATTGCTCCTGATACCATCATCGCCACCAATTCAACCACCCTGGTGATCACAGAGTTGTCATCAGAGCTTGAATATCCGGAACGATGTGTAAGCCTTCACTTTTTATCTCCGGCGGATAAGATTCCTGTTGTTGAAATTGCCAGAGGTCTTCATACCAATGATGAGACGTATGATAAAGTATGTCAGTTTGCAGGTTTATTTGAAAAAAGGGTTGTCCCTGTAATCGAATCACCCGGCATTATCAGTACCCGGCTTATTGCTCCGTTGATCAACGAAGCATGCGAGATACTTATGGAAGGCGTTGGCACCCTCCAGGATATTGACACCACTATGAAAATGGGTTTTGGTTTTCCTCTGGGGCCCTTTGAGGTGGCCGACAAAATCGGTCTTGACACCATTGTTCGATGGCTTGACAACCTTTACAAAGAATTTGGAGATCTAAAATATAAAGCTTCTCCATTGCTCAAGAAAATGGTCCGGGCAAATCACCTGGGCAGGGAAACAGGTAAAGGTTTTTATGAGTACAATA
>JBNKDZ010000361.1:0-4980 GCA_050288525.1 Cyclobacteriaceae bacterium | reverse complement strand
CTCGATGCATCACACGACGTCTGTTCTACATCTTCTGTGATCGTAATGACTGGTAAGACCGTAACATCACTAATAACATCATGAACATCAGATGACTCACAACCTGAAGTATTATCTATAGCAATAAGTGTGTAATCTCCTTCAACTAAACCTGTGTAAGTATCGCCGATAAAATCAGCAAAATTTATATCCGGTGATACAACATTTCCATCAAACCAATAAAAAGTATATCCGCTGGTCATTCCAACGACGTCTCCCCGAAGTTCCCCATTTGGAGGACTACAAAAACTTCGATCTTGTTGAAAAGAAATAGATGCTGCAGGATATATCCGTTGATCGAGGATGGTGACTTCCTGCGTATTAGAACAATTGGAAGTTGTATTTGTAGCTTTTAATGTATAAATACCATCAGATAATCCGGTAATAGTAGATGATGATCCCAACAAATTTGCCGGAAGCGTATTCTGACCATCAAACCATTCAAATAAAAATCCTGAAGTAGTACCGTCTGCTGTAGCAGAGACACTTCCATTTGGAGCAATACAGGAAGTCATATGCGAATTTATCGTCAGGTTAATTACCGGAATAGAAGTCAGGTCATTAACAGTTACTGTTTTAGGATCTGAGATACATTGTGTGCTTTTATGTTCTGCTGTAACCGTATAATTTCCAGGAATAAGGCCGGTAACAGTCTGCTGGTTATTATAATCCGGACTTGGTTTTACTACATCGCCTATGTACCAGTCAAAGTTGTATTGTGCATCGTTTTCTCCGGGGACAGTAGCTGTTATTTCACCGGCATTTGGATCATCACAGGTAACAATATCACTGACGACTGTTGCATCTACAACCGGTATGGTAGTATTTAATCCTACTGTTGCTGAAAGTACATTCTGACAACCATCAAAATCATTGGTTGAAACTACCGTATAAACGCCTGGGCTCAAACTTACCGCTTCATGTCCAAAGGCAACAGTATCTCCAACAAATGGCAAATTCCCATCATACCAAACAAAATCCCAACATATTCCATTTTCACAATCTGTAATATCTGTATAGGATACTACAGATAAATTTCCAAATTTATCTATTTGCCAAAAATCATATGAAACTCTTACGTCTATACTTCCATTATCAATACTACAATCAGTAACATCAACAATACTATAGACATTAATATCAGGAGCTGTGCTTGTTCTGTTTATGGTAATTACATAAGTATCGGACCAAGATGACTTTATTCCTTCTGCAACAACTGTATAAGTCCCCTCCGCCATTTGAGAATACTCTACTCCAACATATAAAGGGGTTCCCGTGGCAGCCCCTAGATACCAGCTAATAGTATAATCTTTATAATTGCCAAAATGATGCCCATTATTCCAATATAACGATGCTCTTGCACTTCCATTATCCGGAAGTGATTCATCACACTTATTATTATCTTGAATTTTTTGTACAAGAAGGCCATCAGGATCTTTTGCTGCATAAGCAATATTTAATCCATTTAGAATCCAAAGAAATGCAAATAAAATCCCTACTCTCATACTCCTCTTTCCTAAGGGGTGAAAACTGATTGATTAGTTAAGATTTAATCACTCATTATTGTATACATAATATAATAATAAAGTAATAAAATACAATGCTCGTTTTCTTGTCAGCGTACTACAGTAATGGAACCGGTGTGTATGTTTTTATTGCTTTGTCCACATCTTATTACATAATAATACACATCTTCGGCAAGTTCCTTACCCTGATACACAGCATCCCAATTATTCTGATATGGTTGATCTTCAAATAATGTATTTCCCTGCCTGTTGAAAATTAAAATTCTACATTCAGGATAATTCTCAATACGTTGTATTATCCAGATATCATCAATGCCATCACCATTCGGAGTAAAAACCTTGGGTGCATCAATATCCAGACGGGTTATATCTTCCTGGTTAACCGTAATTGTTACAGTGTCTGTCCCATAGCATCCGTTAGTCCCTTCACCAAATACTATGAACGCACTGGTCACTTCAGGAAAGGCTAACGGATTGTAAATCGTGCTATCACTCAATCCGACACTTGTATTCCATATGTAATTAACTCCTCCGGAAGCAAAAAGTTGGGTTGTATCGCGTCTGTTTATCACCGTTTCATCAGCAGTAATTGTAATTTCATCTACAGGAAGAAAGGTTATTCGTACCGAATCGGAAGAATTACATCCGCTGGCATCTTCTGTCTCTACTTTGTAATAAATCGAATCTGACGCAATGATCTCTTCTGTAGTCTCTCCGGTAGACCACAAATAGCTTACAAATCCGGTCCCGGCAGATAAAGGCACATTATCTCCCGGACAAATATCTGTTGTCCCGTCTACGGTAATATTTACCTGAACAGGATCATTAACAGGAATAGTCTGCTGAGTAGTGCTCGAACAGGTATTATCTGAATATTCAACGGTTAATGAAACATTGTATGAAGAAGAAGATACATATGCATGTCGCGGGTTCTGATCACCTGAGGAATTCCCATCTCCGAAATTCCACTGATAGAAAACGGTAGCCACAGGATCTACTGTGGAAGTATTATTAAAAATTATCGAATCCCCCACGCATCCTGTTGAAGGAATGGTAAAATTGGCGACAGGCAACGAAACAACCTGAATCACAATAGGATTGGACACTGACACACATCCCAGACCATTGGTAAGCTCCATTGTATAGGTTCCTGAAACATTGGCATTGATCGTTGGATTTGTTGCTCCTGAAATATCGGAACCATTCCGTTGCCATTGATAACTTGCTCCACTTACTATGACCGACTCAAGTATTGAGCTATTACCTGAACATATCTCTGTCGGATCACTTGTAAATATGACAGCACGTGAAGATTCATTTAATGTAATCAGTACCGATGCCGGATCACTAAAACAACTGCCATTTACTCCCCGAACCGTATAATATCCCGCCTGCCCCAGTTGAATATCCGGAATTTGAGGATTTTGAGTATTTGAAGAATATCCTGCCGGGCCATTCCAATTGTATGACAAAGCATTTGTACTGGTTGCTGTCAGATCTAATGTCTCTCCGCTACAAACCGGAGAATTGCTTCCGATAACAGGTGTTGCCGGAATGGTTCCTGCCTGAACACTGATATTTACCACCGGTGATGTTTCCACACAACTACCTCCTTCAGAAGTAATGGTCAGCTGATAATCCCCAGCTGTGCTAACTATGATACTTGAGGTATTGTCGGGTATTGGTGTTCCGGACCTGGTCCATGAATAGGCAGCACCAATACCATATGGACCTGATAACATAGTCGATTGCCCTGAACAGATAACCTGATCCTGTCCGGGTACCAGCAGTGCTTCCATACAATTCCCGTTTCGAACGATCGTAATGTTGTTTGTATTGATGCTGGTATAAACGATATCCGGTTTCCCGTCTCCCGACACATCTCCTGCTTTTATATTTCTGTTGTTATCAGATGTGTTGAATTCATTATAGCTGAAGGAAGGTGCCCCAATTATAGAATTGTTTATCAACACACCCAAAACATGACTGTCGTCAATAGACCCAACCAGAATATCCGTTTGACCGTCGCCATTCATATCCCCGAAATCAAGTCCCCAGGGTGTAAGGGGTGCCTGAAAATCAACCGGGGCAGAAAACTGGATATTGGAAAAGTCGGTTGTAGTATTTAGCAGGACCGAAACCTCATCCGATACAAGCTGTGTTCCGGCAATATCTGCCAAACCGTCACCATCGAGATCTCCTACTTTGATATTTACAATATTTCCGGTAACATTTATTGGCCGGGAGGCATCAAACGAAACGGTTGTTGTGCTACTGGTATTCAGGAAATAATACACATCAGGACCCAGTGTGGCACTTACAACGATATCAACATATCCGTCGTTATTTAAATCAGCGATATCCAGTCCATTCGTGGATGATGCGCCATCCGCTGTAATTGTCTGTAATGTGCTGTTAAATGCAATGGATCCGGGAGTGCTTTCATTGACCAGTATGGAAATCCTGTTATTTGTTTCATTTGTAATGATCAATTCAGGTTTGCCGTCATTATTCAGGTCATTTATTGCTACATTACGGGCATTTGAGGCGGTAATTACAAAAGCCTGAGATGCTGCAAAACTGATGTTTCCGACCGTGCTTGTATTTCGAAGCACCAACACACGGTCTGTCAAGGTTCCGCTTTTCGAAAATATCAGATCAGGCCTTCCATCACCATCAATATCTCCGCATACAGTATTGTACGTTGGCGTATTCAGGTTTATCGTTGTTCTGTTATAGCTGATTGCTCCTCCGGCACTTGTGTTTCTGAGTACAGTTATAAATCCTGAATTGTTATTAGCTCCGATCACATCATTCAACCCGTCCAGATCAAAATCACACATACACACATCATTAAGTTCGAGGTCCGAAGCATAAAATATTTCAGGATCCAGATCGGAGACATCAAAACTGCTTCCTCCATAACTTATCAGGAAAGGCTCCGGGGAATAAGCTGTCAGGTTATTTGATAGATTTGTCACCGAAATATAGCCATATGTTGCACCACCGGGTACTACCACGCGCATTGCATTATCATTAACACTCAGTACAGATCCTTCGGCTGCTCCAAAAAATACCTGAATATCACCAACAACAGTCCCAAAATTAACTCCGGAGATTATTATTGTATCATTAACATAACCATACTCCGGTTCTACTGAATAGATCCCCGGGACCTGACCAAACGAAGTGGTCAGCATCAAAAATATCATTCCCCATGTAAAAATAATCTTCATCAGCCTTCGTTTTTACTGAATTACGAATCAATTCGTTATAAATATTTACAATTCTGTTTACTCTTCCACCATCAGATACCAGGCATCACTAAACAAGCGGTTCTTTCGTATCTCATCCCGTACCTGTCTGGTTTCGGAGGGTGTTTTTCCTTTGTAATAGATCACATAGAACAATCCGG
>JBNKDZ010000360.1:0-8539 GCA_050288525.1 Cyclobacteriaceae bacterium | reverse complement strand
AATGGTTCAAGCGTTAAATTGCACTTAATTTAGCAAATTCATTTATCCAATCCTTATTTCATCGATATTTTTATGTGAATAATGTTAATTTTTTTCCTGACAAACATAACCCTGCAGTATCCAGGCTTAAATCAGACAGGCTTTTGTGTGAAATTTTTTAAATGAAAGTTAAACAAAAAAATAAAAATGCTTTGTAAATACAGGCGCCTTTTCTAATTTTGGGTCATAATGAAATATGCAATGACTCATAATGATCTTTGGTGGTGGCATCAGTCCTGTGATTGAAGTTGAACGAAGATGTTATGTTTAAAATATAGATAAATAGGCTCGTCGTTCGGCGGGCCTTTTTGTTGTTAAAAACTTAATAAAAACCGAAAATGTATACCCTTAAAACAAAGCATATCAAGATGTTGGCAGATGTTGTCACTCCTGTCAGTATCTATCTGAAACTGAGGGACAAATATGCCAATTCCATACTTTTGGAAAGCTCTGACTACCACGGTGCTGAAAACAGCTATAGTTACATTTGCTGCAATCCGATCGCTACGTTTAAGCTCAAGGACAATGTGCTTGAACTGACATTTCCCGATCGTACGATCGAACAGAAAACACTCAATAGTCCAAAAGAGGCGATTGAAGCGTTGAACAATTTTATGAAACAGTTTAAACAGGATGTCAATGACACAAAATTCATCAACAACGGATTGTTTGGGTATATGGCATATGACGCCGTTCAGTATTTTGAAGACATTGCCTTTAATAAAGCGAAGAAGGATGAATACGACATCCCGGATATACTATACAATGCCTATAAAAACATTATTGTTGTGGATCATTTCAGGAATGAGATGAACATTTTTGAACATCTGCCGGAAGGACAGGAAGAAGAAAGCAACATTCAGGAACTGATCGACCTGGTGAAAAGCAAGAACTTTCCCGATTACCGGTTCCAGTGGAATGACGATGAAGAATCGAATGTAACGGATACACAATTCCTGGAGATCGTAAAAAAAGGCAAAGAACATTGTTTCAGGGGAGATGTGTTCCAGATCGTTTTGTCGAGAAGGTTCCAGTCGGGTTTTAAAGGGGACGAATTTAATGTGTACCGGTCACTACGATCCATCAACCCTTCTCCGTATCTGTTTTACTTTGACTATGGCAATTTTAAACTCTTCGGATCCTCACCCGAAGCTCAGATCGTGATAAAAGACGGCAAAGCGATCATTTACCCGATCGCGGGCACCTTCAGGCGGACAGGCAATGATGCTGCCGATGCTGAGCTGGCGAAAAAATTATCCGAAGATCCAAAAGAAAATTCGGAACATGTCATGCTTGTCGACCTGGCCCGAAATGACCTGAGCCGGCACGGATCGACGGTTGAAGTAGAGACATTTAAAGAAGTACAGTACTACTCGCATGTCATTCATCTGGTATCAAAAGTGGTCGGGAAAATCATAGGAGATTCCAATACTATTCAGATGGTTGCCGATACCTTTCCTGCCGGGACGTTATCCGGCGCGCCAAAGCATAAAGCTATGGAGCTTATCGACCTTTATGAAAACACACGTCGCGGTCACTATGGAGGAGCGATAGGATTTCTTGGATTCAACGGGGAATTTAACCACGCCATCATGATCCGGTCTTTCCTTAGCAAAAACAATAAACTTATTTATCAGGCAGGTGCCGGTGTGGTAGCCAAATCTGTTGAAGAAAGTGAATTGCAGGAAGTAAACAATAAACTGGCTGCGCTGCGAAAAGCCATTGAAGAATCTAATAACAACGATAATTGAAATTACCATAAACCTGATGAAGATATTAGTACTCGATAATTACGATTCCTTTACATATAACCTTGTTCACATCATCCGAGAACTGGGCTACGGAGATGTTATGGATGTTTACAGAAACGACAAGATTGATTTAAGTGAAGTTGACAAATATGATAAAATACTGCTCTCTCCCGGACCGGGCATCCCTTCCGAAGCAGGCATCATGCTGGATCTGATACGGCAATACGGTCCTTCAAAAAGTATACTGGGCATCTGTCTGGGGCATCAGGGGATCGGTGAAGTATACGGAGCAGAGCTGTACAATATGAAAGATGTGCTTCACGGTGTGGGCACCGATGTGGAAATATCGCTCACAGATGATTATCTGTTTAAAGATGTGCCGAAAAGATTTTATGTGTGCCGGTACCATTCCTGGGCAATAAAAAAATCAACCATCTCCGGCGATCTGGCAATCAACTCGCTGGATGATGAAGATATCGTTATGGGCGTGAGCCATCAGAAATATGATGTCCGTGGACTGCAGTTCCACCCCGAATCCATTCTTACAGAAAATGGGAAAACGATCATAAAAAACTGGTTAGAACATTAATAAATCCTGAAAAAGAATATGAAAGAAATTCTTAACAGACTATTTGAATATAAATCGCTCGACAGGGCAACAGCCAAGGAGATTCTGAGCAACCTGGCTCAGGGAAAATACAACCACTCTGAGATGGCTGCCTTCCTCACAGTATATATCATGCGCAGCATTACTGTTGAGGAGCTTACCGGATTCCGTGAGGCAATGCTCGAACTCTGTATCCCTGTAAAGATCGAGGAATACGATGCCATCGACCTGTGCGGAACAGGCGGAGATGGCAAAGACACCTACAACATCTCCACCACGGCCAGCTTTATTGTTGCCGGAGCAGGACAGAATGTCTCCAAACATGGCAACAACGGTGTGTCCTCCATTTGCGGCTCTTCAAACCTGCTGGCACACTTCGGATATGAATTTACCAACGATCCGGACAAGCTTCGAAAGTCGCTGGATGATTGTGGCATCTGTTTTCTGCATGCCCCTCTCTTCCACCCTGCCATGAAAAATGTGGCTCCTATACGAAAAGAACTGGGCGTGAAAACATTTTTCAATATGCTTGGACCAATGGTAAATCCATCATTCCCCAAAAAACAGATCACAGGAGTTTTCAGCCTGGAGCTTGCACGCCTGTATTCCTATCTGTTCCAGCAAACAGGCACCTCCTACATGGTGGTACATTCACTGGACGGGTATGACGAAGTATCCCTGACCGGAGGGTTCAAATTATTAAGTAATCAGGATGAGAAAATAGTATTCCCTGAAGACCTGGGATTGAAGACCTGTAAGCCGGAAGAGCTGTCAGGAGGAAAATCGGTGGAAGATTCTGCAAAGATCTTCCTTTCAATTCTGGAAAATAAAAGTACAGACGCTCAGCGCGACGCTGCCATAGCCAATGCCGGCATGGCCCTCTATTGCGCCGATAACAGCCTCGGACTTCGTGGAGCTGTTGAAAAAGCGCGTGAATCCGTAGAATCGGGGAAAGCACTCAACGTGTTTAAAAAACTAATCAAGGCCTGACATCATTAAACTCCAAGAAAAATGGATATACTGGAAAAGATCATTAACTACAAAAAGAAAGAGGTAGCGGAACGGAAGGAACTGTATCCGGTAAAACTGCTGGAACAGAGCATCTACTACCCCACTAAAACGGTCTCCCTGAAAAAATACCTCCTTCGCGAAGATAAAATGGGCATTATTGCCGAAATAAAACGCAAGTCTCCTTCCAAAGGGGTCATACATGAAAATGTCTCCATCGAGCAAACTTCCATCAGTTACATGCAGGGAGGCGCTTCTGCTCTCTCCATTCTGACAGACGGAGAATTTTTCGGTGGCAGCATCGAAGATTTAACAACAGCACGCAAGTTTAATTTCTGTCCGATCCTGCGTAAAGATTTTATGATCGATGAATATCAGATCATTGAAGCAAAATCCATCGGTGCAGATGCCATCCTGCTTATCGCCGCAGCACTGGAACCTGCCCGGCTTAAAGAACTGGCCAAATTCGCCAGATCACTTGGCCTGGAAGTACTCATGGAAGTACACAACGGGGAAGAGCTGGAGCAGCATGTAAATGAATACCTCGATGTTGTAGGTGTTAACAACAGGAATCTAAAGACGTTTGAGGTAAGCGTGGATACTTCACTGCAGCTGTCCGACAGGATCCCGGATCAGTTTGTAAAGATCTCCGAAAGTGGCATCAGCAAACCTGAAACGGTAAAACTCCTGAGAGACAACGGCTTTCAGGGTTTCCTGATAGGAGAATACTTCATGTCGCACAGCCGGCCGGGAGCAGCATGTGCAGAATTTATCAGCAAAATACGTAAACTGGAATCGGTAAAAGCATGAAGGAACGAAGGATAAAGCTGAAAGTATGCGGCATGCGCGACAACATCGACGACATCGCCGGCCTTGAGCCCGATTTCCTCGGATTTATATTTTTCAATAAAAGTCCGCGAAACATCGAGGTTGAGACCTTTCAGCCGGACCTGAGCCTTTTGGACGAAAAAGGAATTAAAAAGGTAGGTGTATTTGTAAATGCTGAAGTGACATTTATCGATCAATGCATCAACAAATATGCCCTTCACCTGGTGCAATTGCATGGAAATGAAACACCTGAATTCTGCAAGATTTTGAAATCAAAAGGAATACAGATCATTAAAAATATTCCGGTATCAGATAATGAAAAAACAGACTTTTCGATCCTTGAAAAGTATGACTCATATGTTGATTATTTCCTCTTCGACACAAAAACGACTGCTCATGGGGGCTCCGGGATCAGTTATGATTGGGAAATCCTTAAACAAAATCCGGTCGACAAGCCCTATTTCCTTAGTGGGGGCATTGACCTGGAAAATATAACAAAACTGAGTGAATTTCAGGACGACCGGTTATTTGCCATCGATGTAAACAGCAAATTCGAGCTTAAACCTGGCCTTAAGGATCCTGAATTGGTAAAAACATTAATAGCCAGACTGGCTGTAATCAATAATAATCGATAAAATGAAAGTTCAAGTTGACGACAAAGGATACTACGGAAAGTTCGGAGGATCGTATATCCCCGAAATGCTGTATCCGAATGTCGAAGAATTGAGACAGAATTATCTCAATATCCTAAATGACGCGTCTTTCCGGAAAGATTTCAAAAAGCTTCTCAAGGATTATGTAGGAAGACCTACACCCTTGTATTTCGCTTCAAGACTCTCGGAAAAATATAAGACAAAGATCTACCTCAAACGTGAAGATCTGTGTCATACCGGTGCTCACAAAGTTAATAATACCATCGGACAGATACTCCTGGCCCAACGACTCGGAAAAAAGAAGATCGTTGCCGAAACAGGAGCCGGTCAGCATGGTGTGGCAACAGCTACCGTTTGTGCACTTATGGGGATCGAATGTATCGTCTACATGGGCGAAGTGGATATGGCCCGCCAGCGTCCGAACGTCGAAAGGATGAAGATCATGGGAGCAGAAGTTCGACCTGCCAAAAGCGGAAGCAAAACACTAAAAGACGCTACCAATGAAGCTATGCGACACTGGATCAACAATCCGGTCGACACCCATTACATCATAGGTTCGGTAGTAGGACCACACCCCTATCCGGATATGGTAGCCCGCTTCCAGTCCGTGATCAGTGAGGAAATAAAATGGCAGTTGAAAGAGGCTGAAGGGCAGGAAGCACCTGACTATGTGATCGCCTGTGTCGGCGGAGGAAGCAATGCCGCAGGAGCTTTCTACCATTATTTCGATAACGATAACGTAACACTTGTTGCCGTCGAAGCAGCCGGACTAGGCAACGAAACCGGCAAATCAGCTGCCACGACAGTACTTGGCAAGCCGGGGGTATTGCATGGCAGCCGGACCATATTGATGCAAACAGAAGACGGTCAGGTGATCGAGCCTTATTCCATCTCTGCCGGACTTGATTATCCGGGCATTGGCCCCATCCATGCACATCTCTTTTATTCGGAACTTGCAAAGTTCTATAGTGCAACGGATGAGGAAGCGATGACAGCGGGTATACTGCTCAGCCGCATGGAAGGAATCATCCCTGCCGTGGAGTCAGCTCATGCCCTTGCGGCACTAGAAAAGATCGCATTTAAAGAAAACGATATTGTTGTGGTTAACCTCTCAGGTCGTGGCGACAAGGATCTTGAGACCTACATAAAATGGGGAAAATACTAACAACATATCAAGTATAACTGAAGACATTAAATTTTAACAAAGAATAAAAATGCCATTAATAATGACTGAAAACAGGATCGACAAGCTCTTTAATGAGCAAAAACAGGAAATATTGTCTGTGTATTTCTCCGCAGGTTTTCCTCAGTTAAACGATACACTTCCTGTTATGCGATGGCTTCAGGAAGGAGGTGCCAACATCATTGAGATCGGCATCCCCTTCTCCGATCCGGTGGCTGATGGCCCTACCATTCAGAAAAGTAATAAAATCGCTCTTGACAACGGTATGTCGGTCAAACTGTTATTTGAACAACTTAAAGACATGCGAAAAGAAATCAGCATACCTGTCATTCTAATGGGATATATCAATCCTGTACTGCAATTCGGACTGGAAAACTTTTGCAGGAAATGTGCTGAAACAGGTGTCGATGGACTCATCCTTCCGGACCTCCCTATGGCAGAATACATGCAGGAGTATAAAAAGACCTTTGAAAAGTACGGCCTCTACAACATCTTCCTGATCACGCCTCAGACCTCTGAAGAACGTATCCGGGAGATCGACGCCAATTCCAAAGGCTTCATTTATATGGTTTCGTCCGCCAGCACCACGGGAGCCAAAGGATCTATTACGGGTGAACAAATTGCGTATTTTGAAAAAATCAGGTCCATGTCACTGAAAAATCCGACGCTAATAGGGTTCGGTATTTCAAACAGGGAAACATTTTTGGAAGCCTGCAAACATGCTTCGGGAGCCATTATCGGATCAGCCTTTATCAATGTGCTTCTGAATACCACAGATCCGGAAAAAGACATCAAAGACTACATTTCATCCATCGTTAAGTGTTAACAAAGCCATGATCATTCAATTAGAAAAAAACATCAGTGATCAACAGAAAAATGATATAATCACTAAAATACATAGTTTCAAATACGAAACTACCGAGGTGAATACCCAAAAAGCCACCTACCTGATCGGTATCGGATCGAAAGATTTTGACATCAGGGCCATAGGTCATATGCCGGGCATCAGTGACATCCATATTGTTTCGGATAGTTACAAGCTGGTCTCCAGAAAGTGGAAGGTAAACCGCAGCCGGATCGATATTGGCGACGGGGTATTTGTCGGAGATGGCAAACTGTCCATCATGGCAGGACCGTGCTCAATTGAAGGAGAAGAGCAGATTGTTCAAACTATTGAGCATCTGAAAGAAAACAATATAAACATTATGCGGGGAGGTGTCTACAAACCACGCAGTTCACCGTATTCGTTCCGCGGCCTGGGGCTTGACGGATTAAAGTTATGGCACAAACATGCCAGTGCAGCAGGCATTAAAATCATCACGGAAGTAATGCAGGTATCGCAGATTGAAGGCATGCTGGAATATACGGACATCTTTCAGGTTGGCGCTCGAAATACACAGAATTTCAACCTGCTGGATGCCCTTGGACAGATTGATAAACCCGTACTGATCAAAAGAGGAATTTCCGGCACGATCGACGAGTTGCTCTATTCGGCTGAATACGTATTTTCAGGAGGGAACGAAAAACTCATATTGTGCGAACGGGGCATCAGGACCTATGAACGTGCAAGCAGAAACACCCTCGATCTAAGCGCCATCCCAATCCTGAAAGAGAAGACCCATCTTCCGGTCATTGCAGACCCTTCTCATGGCATAGGCATAAGAAGGCATGTCGAACCGATGGCACTGGCTGCTATCATGGCAGGCGCTGATGGCATTATTTATGAAACCCATTGCAACCCTCAAAAGGCATTCTCTGACGGGCAACAAACCCTCGATTACCGCGAATCTGCGAACCTCATACAGAAAATGAGGGCTTCTTTTGAGCTGTTGCAATCCTTCTGAAATGAATAAAAAGTAAACTATACGAACCACATACATGAATATAGTAATCATAAAATACAATGCCGGAAATGTTGTCTCGGTAACAAACACCTTAAACAGGCTAGGAGTAGAACCTGTGCTGAGTGATGATCCGGAAACCATAAAAAAAGCAGACAAAGTAATATTCCCGGGAGTCGGTGAAGCCAGTACTGCTATGAATTATCTTAAAAACCGTAAGCTGGATGAACTGATCGTTAGCCTGAAACAACCTTTTTTAGGTATATGCCTCGGACAACAGCTTATGTGTAAGCATTCGGAAGAAAATGATGTTGACTGTCTGGGCATTTTCGATCTGGAGGTAAAACGCTTCGAACCGAAACTTAAGGTCCCCCACATGGGCTGGAATAAACTGACCCATGTAAAAGGGCCCCTCTTTGAAGGCATGCCGGAAGATTCGTTTATCTATTTTGTTCACAGCTATTACACTGAAGTAGGCCCGTATACCATTGCCCGGTCGGACTATATCAATGAATTCAGTGCAGCCTTGAACAAAGACAACTTCTACGCTATCCAGGGACACCCTGAAAAAAGCGGGCCTACCGGACAAAAATTTCTTGAAAACTTTTTAAATAAGATATAATGGAAAT
>JBNKDZ010000359.1:0-3095 GCA_050288525.1 Cyclobacteriaceae bacterium | reverse complement strand
GAAGAATTGGATGCAGGAGCTTGGAAGGTTATCGGAGAAGCCCGCGAAAGTGGCAACGTAGGACTCTTCAGATCCAGTGGTGAAGTACGTTCGGGTCTTGTAGAAGAGATCCTGACAAAGATCCCTTTCGAAAATATCATCTGGGAAGCGCCATTAAAAGCTCAGCAGGTTTGGTTCATCAAACTTCTTGGAAGTAATGTAAACGTAGGTAACATTGCTCCGGCAGAAGTAATTCCTCTGGAAACGATCCGGATCGGTATGCGGGGAGATACGTTTAATCATTTCCTGAATAAAAAAGACGCCTAAACATTATTCGCAGATTTTTCTGTGCTGATTAATATACAACCATGAATAAACTGAAAGATTATTTACTGCTCTTCCTGAAAGGGGTTGGAATGGGAGGTGCTGATGTTGTCCCCGGTGTGTCTGGCGGTACAATAGCATTTATTACAGGGATTTATGAGACCTTGCTTGATTCGATCAGATCAATCGATAAAAACGCCATTCAACTTATACTTAAAGGGAAATTTCAACTCTTTTGGCAACATATTAACGGCCCGTTCCTGATTACGCTTTTCAGTGGAATACTAATAAGCATATTTTCACTCGTTAAACTGATCCACTACCTTCTGGAACACCATCCTATCCAGTTATGGTCTTTCTTTTTCGGGCTGATCATAATCTCCGCAATACTGGTTTTAAAAGAAATTAAAAAATGGAATGCAGGTATTATAATCGCCGGCATAATAGGGATCGCAGTAGCCTATTTTATTACAAGTGCGACCCCAGCAACCTCTCCGGATAATTATGCTTTTATATTCCTTTCCGGTGCCATAGCCATCTGCGCCATGATCCTTCCGGGAATCTCCGGAAGTTTTATTCTGTTGATACTTGGAAAATATGAATTCATAATTACCGCAGCAAAAGACTTTCGTATTGACATCATTGCCGTTTTTGCCCTTGGATGTGTACTGGGTTTATTAAGTTTCTCAAGACTGATCTCCTGGCTGTTAAAAAAATATCATTGCATATCCATATCTGTTCTTGCAGGCTTTATGATCGGATCTTTGAATAAGATATGGCCCTGGAAACAGACGCTCATGACAAAAATGAACAGAGGTGGAGAAATTGTGCCATTAATTCAAAAAAATCTTCTTCCGGACCAGTATCAGAAAATCACAGGCAATAATCCTTATTTCCTGCAGGCTTTATTATTCCTCGCTTTAGGTATCCTAATAGTTGTTGCGATTGAAAAAATTGCTTCTATGATGAAACATTCTGAAAAATCAGCTTTATGATCAAACAATATGGATTAATCGGTTACCCGCTGGGACATTCATTCTCAAAGAAATACTTTTCGGAGAAATTTGAAAAAGAAAAAATAACCGATTCTTCCTATGAATTATTTGAGATTGATTCGATCGACAAGGTCATGGATGTTTTTGAAATAAAGAATTTGAAAGGCTTTAACATCACAATCCCGTATAAAAAGGATATTATCCCGTTTCTGAATGAACTGGATGAGTCGGCAAGAAAAGTCGGAGCTGTCAACGTAGTCCGGATCACAGAAGACGGAATAAAACAAGGGTATAATTCAGATTATTTCGGGTTTCGAAGCTCCCTGGAAAAATGGGTCCCCGAATTATTCAAGCAAAAAGCACTGGTGCTGGGTACAGGAGGAGCAGCAAAAGCCGTTTTTGCCACACTCAGGGATTTGAATATCCCTTTTCTCACTGTATCAAGAAGTTCAAAAAAAGGAGATCTGTCGTATGAGCAGATCCGAAATGATAAAAATATTCTTGATGACCATACCTTGATCATCAATACTACTCCTCTTGGCATGTCTCCTCATATCGATGAATGCCCGGATCTTCCCTATTCTAAAATTACAGACAGGCATTACCTTTATGATCTGGTCTATAATCCTGAAGAAACCTTATTCATGAAAAAAGGTAAAGAAGCAGGCGCCCAGTCTAAAAACGGCCTTGAAATGCTCATCCTCCAGGCCGAAAAATCCTGGGAGATATGGAATGAAGGTTAAGATGGCTCAGGGCAAAGAGCATGGCGCGTGGCGTAAGATACTCCAACAAAAGTATTCCAACGGTTTCTGATTTAATAGTTTTTGGCCAGCTATGGCATTGATAATTCAATTTTGTAACTAAGGCAATAGCAATCAACAATAACGCTTTGCCTTATGCTCGTAGCCCTTTGCCCCGATCAATCAGAATTTCTGGGGATTTGAGAAAAAAATATAGAATAAAAATCTACTGAAACTGTAGATTTTTATTCATAACAAATTCTTAGTTAATCAGTAGATACCTGAATGTTCAGCGATAAAACGCTTTGCACTGCGCTCTTAGCCCTTTGCCCTCAAATATACTTTATATCTTCCTTGAATTTTTCGATCAAATGCCGTTCCTCCGTTCGCAATCCTTCTACTGAATCAGCTACTTTTTCAATTACATTGATATACATATTCTTCATCCGTTCAGAAAAATCATCTTTATTCTTCCTGATGGTGTACATTGCATCCTTATAAGTCTGATGTACGTTTGGTGACACACGGCCGTCAAGAATTGAAAACCGGTTGATCGCCCTCCAGGCACCTTCTCCAAGTTCTGAGATAATAATATCTTCAAAAGCCTTTCTTTCTCTTTCTTCCAGCTCACCATCCGCAAGAGCAATGGAATAGGCAAGTTCTGCCAACGCCTGCACCAAATTTAAATTCTCATTCATGAACTCTGATTTTTATTAAAAAAGCTCCTCTATGATTTGTATTTTTACTTATAATATACGTATTAACGAAAGTAATAACCAGAAAATTGGAGATTTTTAAAATCATATTGAATCATGGAGTTTAGCCTTTCCAGTCCGTATCAACCTACCGGAGACCAGCCGGAAGCTGTAAAACAGCTTTCTGATGGTATAAAAAATAATGAAAAAGCGCAAACCCTTCTGGGGGTGACAGGCTCCGGCAAGACCTTTACCATTGCCAATGTCATTCAGGAAGTTCAGAAACCCACCCTGGTTCTGAGTCATAATAAGACCCTTGCTGCTCAACTATATGGCGAATTAAAACAGTTTTTTCCCAACAA
>JBNKDZ010000358.1:0-12007 GCA_050288525.1 Cyclobacteriaceae bacterium | reverse complement strand
TGTACCCAGACAGCCTTTCTGGATCCCGGATGTTTCACCAGCAAATTGTAAAATATATCTTACCACCCTTGATCCATATGATCCGGAATGGTCATCTGGAGGTGATATCTGGGACAACCGGAATGGTGCTGAGTTAATCTGGGAAGGTCAAAAAAGGGGGAATCTGGAAAATAAAAAAGCACTTAAAGGTCATTCCGATGCTGCCGACTGGGACAGACATCTTGCCCATATAAAAAATATTTATGACATTTTATTGCCATTCCTGCTCACTGATGGTGCGTTATCGGATGATAATCTTGGAATTGCAGAAAGTGGTAACGGCGTCCCGGATATTCTGGATGAGATGCTCAATGAAATCGATTTTTTCCTTAACCTTAGATACGGAAGAGGATATAGCCATGGTCTTACCTGTCCTAACAATGGTATTTTATACCAGGCCGATAATACAGGCTTAGCAGCCTGGGCAAGTGCTGCAAACTGTGCCATGATCTCGAATTGTCTCCAATTATCAGGTAATTTCTCCCTTTCTAATGTTTATCGGGATAGTGCTGTAGTTGCCTATAATTATGCCAGTAATCTGTCAACTGCAGAGCAACAACTCGACAGAACAGTTAATGCATTTAACACAAACGGGCGGGATCTTAAAATGATGGCTGCTGCTTTTCTGTATAATGTTACAGGAGACACCAGATATGAAGATGTTGTGAACGATCTGAGTGTTGTAAACAGTAACAGTACCACATTAGCAAGCAGTAATTTCAACCAGATTTATGCTACTGCCGGATATCTTATAACAAAACAACCGGTAAATTATCCCACCCTTTACAATCAGATGAAATCGAGCATGATTAACAGGGCAAATGTTACAGAGGCAGGACATACATTAACTTCTCCGACTCGAAGGGGTGTCGATCAGGATGCCACATGGTGGCAAACAGCACAGGATATGCGTCGCACAATGGTGGCCCATTACCTCAACGGAGATCAGGCATTATTAGATGCTATGACGCTGGAAGCTGATTACGGACTTGGACGAAATCCTCTGAATATAATCCAGATGACAACAGCTTCTACCAGTCTTGCCTCAAAACGAAGCGTCGAGCAAGCCTATACATCAGGAGCTAATGATGTTATTCCCGGTATGCATCCTGGACATACACCATATATGAATATCGATAATTGGGGTAATAGCTGCCCTCTTGGTTGTCCAAGCATGATGACCAGCAGAGGTTATCCCGCCTGGAGTAACTGGCCACATGCTGAAGGATATTTCAATATACGATATGTGTATGCGGCAAATGAGTTTACACCACGTCAGACAATGTCAGGAAAATATGGTCTTTATGCGTATCTCTATGGCATCCACAAAGGTCTCACAGGCAATCCAACCTTGAATGTTTCCAAATCAGAAATAACCCTCGGGCCAGCAAACGGCAGCTCTGACGATTTCTTTATTGCTTCAAATGTGAACTGGAGTGTGTCTGCAGGTGGTGCGACCTGGCTTACTCTCAATCCTTCCAACGGTTCAGGAAGCAGGCTTATCACAGTCTCTGCGACACAAAATACTGCAAGCACACAACGAACAGCAACAATCACTGCAAGTTCAACAGGATTGCCAAATCGTACAATTACGGTCACACAATTGGGCAACAATGCCAGTATTTCTGTCTCACCGGAATCCATAACTTTAGGTGTATCTTCCGGATCGCAAAATACATTTACAATTACCGCAAATGTTGAATGGTCAATAGATGAGAGCGCTGCCTGGCTAACAATCAGTGATGATGAAGGAACAGGAAATGCCACCATCACTGTTACAGCAGGATCAACAAATCAGTCTACGAATGAGCGCGTTGCCACATTGCTGATCCAATCCCCCGGATTTGAAGATCTGGAAGTATTGGTTACTCAGGAGGCTTCAGACCCTAATCTGGAAATATCTACCACTACAATGGATATCCCTGGTGTAGGTGGTTCAGATCAGTTTACCATAACATCCAACACGAGCTGGGAAATTACCGGCATACCTTCCTGGCTGACGGTACAACCTGCATCCGGATCCGGAAATCAAACCGTTTCTGTGGTAGGCGGATGGAATTCAGGTAGTGATCGGTCTGCAACCTTATCAATCTCTTCTCCGGAACTACCTTCAGGCACAAAAACACTGGTTGTATCACAGGAAGAATCAGGGGTTGTATTGGACACAAAAGTTATCTATAACGATTCGGAAACACTCATTACGGGCAGTTGGATCTCGAAAGGATCTTTATCGGAGGTGAATGACGGTCAGGCTATCGAAGGTGACAGACATTATAGATATGATGCAAGTGTTTCTGAAAGTTGGGACAATTTTGGTTTGAATATGAATAACTGGAGCGGTCCGGGGCATGACTTCAGGGGTTATGAATCTATCCAGTTTTCCTGTCGCTACACAGGGTCTGCTACCGTAAGTATAATTTTAAGAGATATTTCTACAGCCACAGCATCAGTTACCATTGATGGAATAAATTCAAATTACAAGGTATTTACCATACCTCTTTCAGAATTTACAGGAATTTCTATGGCTGAAATAATGGAACTAAGGATTGCTTTTGGAGGTATTCAAATTGAGTCAGGCACATTTAATATCGATAATATACTGCTGATTGCAGAGTCCACTACACCGGACTTTAGTGTGTCTCCTTCCAGCATTACCATAGAAAAACCTGCCAATAGCGATGGCACTTTCACCATTACTGCATCTGACGCATGGACAGTTTCAACAACGACCTCCTGGCTGAGCCTGAACCCGGCGAGTGGTTCCGGAAATGAAACAATAACCGTAACAGCGACCTCTGAGAATACGTCGGCTGACGATCGCTATGGATCCGTTACAGTACAGTCAAATGGTAATAACCGGACTGTTTCAGTTACTCAATGGGGGGCAATAAATACTGGTGTTGACCCCGAAAACCAGTCTGGTATCCGGATATATCCAAATCCTGCCAAATCTCAGCTTTATATTGAATCTCCCGAAATTGTTCAAATTACGATGACTGATCTCGGTGGCTCGGTGTTGCTTAGAAAGTCAGATGTATCCAACACAACACTGGATATCTCTTCTCTAAGTAACGGATTATATCTTCTGAGAATTGAATCCAATGAAGGTGTATCCTATAAAAAATTCATCAAGAATAATTAAGAATATATTTATAAATTAAAATGTAAAGAGGTTGCTCAGATCGGGCAACCTCTTTTTTTAATCCTGATTCAATACCATTTAGTAAAGGTCATATAAGACCCCTGCCGGAGACAGGTCAATATTTCAATTGTTTTCTACAAATATGTGACTTCTCCGAAGTCATAATGAAGCAAATAGAAAATATCGTGTTTTTTATTTAGGCAATTCATATCCAGTTTAATGTAAAATCCCGGAGGGATTACATATTTATAGAAAACATCCTGTGTATTTAAAACGACCCCGGAAGGGGTCACATATCTTTCGTTGTCTCCCGGATCAATCCAAAAATTCAAACTAATATTCATGCTTATATTTAATCTGAAAAGCCTTCATAAAAGCCCCTTTATCCTCTTTGAATGTCTTTTTTTGTGCTGTGTTGTATCTAAACGGAACTAAACCCGGATTCGTCAATAGAAATTGTAGCAAAAGGCCTTAATTGTTGTGCATCAGGATTTTGATGATTATAGGATTTCCCGATTTTTTTTCTACGCTTTGCCCTGTGCGCTTTGCACTTTGCAAAAAAAAGAGGCTGTCATTTCAACAGCCTCTTCTTAGCGATAAAACAATATATTATTTATATATTTTCGAACTATTTGGTTCCTTTAAGCAGTTTTTCGAGGATTTCGATCGCTGCTTTGGAAATTACGGTACCAGGGCCAAAAACACCTGCTACTCCTGAATCATAAAGATAGTCATAATCCTTCGGAGGAATAACACCTCCTGCAATAACCATGATATCTTCACGTCCCAGCTTTTTCAATTCTTCGATAAGTTGTGGTACAAGCGTCTTATGACCTGCTGCAAGGCTGGATGCCCCTACAACATGAACGTCATTTTCGGCAGCTTGTTGTGCTACTTCTTCCGGTGTCTGGAATAAAGGTCCGATATCAACGTCGAAGCCCATATCCGCAAAGCTGGTAGAAATTACTTTAGCACCTCTGTCATGACCATCCTGCCCCATTTTAGCAACCATGATCCTTGGCCGGCGTCCTTCTACTTCGGCAAATTTATCTGCAAGCTTAATGGCTTTATCGAAACTTTCATCGGCAGCTGCTTCAGCAGAATACACACCTGAGATTGATCGTATAGTAGCGACATGCCGACCAAATACTTTTTCCATAGCATCTGAGATCTCACCTAGTGTAGCACGCTTTCTTGCAGCATCAACAGCAAGTTCAAGCAAGTTTCCGTTGCCTGATTCAGCACATTTGGTAATGCTTTCAAGAGCCTGTTGAACTTCTTCGCTATTTCGTTCTTCTTTTAGCTTTTTCAAGCGCTCAAGCTGTGCCTGACGTACTGCAGTGTTGTCAACTTCCAGAAGCTCGATATCTGTCTCTTCATCGGTCTGGTATTTATTTACTCCGATAATAGTATCCCTGCCAGAGTCGATACGTGCCTGCTTCCGTGCGGCAGCTTCTTCGATACGCATTTTTGGAAGACCGGTTTCGATGGCTTTTGCCATACCTCCCAGTTCTTCAACTTCTTCAATAAGTTCCCATGCTTTCTGTGCCAGTTCATGTGTGAGCTTTTCAACATAATACGAGCCTGCCCATGGGTCAACAGCTCTGCAAATATTGGTCTCATCCTGAATATAAAGCTGGGTATTACGTGCTATACGTGCTGAAAAGTCTGTTGGCAATGCTATCGCTTCATCCAACGCATTGGTGTGAAGCGACTGAGTATGTCCGAGTGCTGCACCCATGGCTTCGATACAGGTTCTTGTCACGTTGTTGAAAGGATCCTGCTCGGTAAGCGACCAGCCGGATGTCTGGCTGTGCGTACGTAACGACATAGACTTCGGATTCTTCGGGTTGAATTGTTTAACGATCTTTGCCCAAAGCAACCTTCCTGCCCGCATTTTGGCAATTTCCATAAAGTGGTTCATTCCGATAGCCCAGAAGAACGACAACCTGGGAGCAAACTTATCGATATCAATACCTGCCTGAATACCAGTTCGGATATATTCCAAACCGTCAGCAAGGGTATATGCCAGTTCGATATCAGCTGTGGCACCTGCTTCCTGCATGTGATATCCACTGATACTGATGGAATTGAATTTTGGCATGTATTTGGAAGTATACTCAAAGATATCGGCAATGATCTTCATGGATGGTAAAGGAGGATAGATATAGGTGTTACGAACCATAAACTCCTTTAAAATATCGTTTTGGATGGTACCGCTGAGCAGTTCGGGCTTCACACCCTGCTCTTCCGCTGCAACGATGTAAAACGCCATTACCGGTATTACAGCACCATTCATGGTCATAGATACGGACATTTTATCGAGCGGAATCTGGTCGAAGAGGATCTTCATGTCCAGGATAGAGTCGATGGCCACACCGGCTTTTCCAACATCACCAACCACCCTCGGATGATCTGAATCATATCCACGGTGTGTGGCGAGGTCAAAAGCGATGGAAAGACCTTTTTGTCCGGCGGCAAGGTTCCTGCGGTAGAAGGCATTCGATTCTTCAGCCGTAGAGAATCCTGCATACTGACGAACAGTCCAGGGTCGTGAAACATACATACTTGAATAAGGACCACGAAGGAAAGGAGGAATACCTGCAGAATAATCCAGGTGTTCAACGTCTTTCAGGTCTTCTTCTGAGTAGACCGGTTTGATCTTTATTTTTTCAGCCGCAATCCACGACTTAAGGTCTTCAACTTTAACTTTGCTGCCAGGATTACTTTTGGTAATATCCTGATAGGTTATTTTTGAGAAATCAGGTCTCATATATCTGTATTAAATGATATTCAACTTCTTTTGGAATCGGGTAAGGGTATCGATCAGTTCAGCCCTTACATGGATAAATTCATCTACTCCGGCATTTTTCAGGTCCTCGACAATTTCTGTCGGATAGCCGGCTAGTACTACAATGCCTTCCTTATTTCGGCTCCTGTATCCTTTAGCAAATTCTACACCTGCAGTAGCATATTCGTCATCAGCACCACAGATTACCACAATCTCAGCATTGGCCTTAATGGCTTGTTCAACAGCTTCTTCCGTTGAAGCTGCGATCTTTCCATCAACAATCTGGAATCCTGCACATCCGAGATACCCGCCGGAAAACATCGATCTGGCAGTCCGCATACCAGCATTGGTACCAACAAGAGCCATATAAGCTTTCGGACGACCTGCTTTTTTCGCATATTTTTCTGTTGCCAGACGCATAGCTTCAAACTCAGCCCCTCCGTTAAGTTGTGGCAACACATTACCTTCAACATGTACAGAAGCTCCGGATATCTTCTCAGGATCGATCTGCTCACCTGTATTTGGATATTGGTTGATACCAACAAATACTTCACGGCGCTGAGCAGCTTTTTTCATTTTATCATCACGAACGGATTTGATCTTTTCCTGGATGATCCCTTTTTCAAAAGCACTGATCAAACCACCTTCGGACTCTATCTCATTAAAAAGACTCCATGTTTTTTGAAGCAGGTTATCTGTAATATTCAATATGTAATACGAACCGGCAGCAGGATCCACAATCTTGTCGAAATACGATTCTTCTTTCAACATGGTGGATACATTTCTCGAAATCCGGCGTGAAAATTCAGACGGCACTTCGAAATGCTGATTATAAGGCGCTATGGTAAGCGAATCACAACCACCAATAATAGCTGACATGGCTTCGGTTGTATTTCTGAGCATGTTGACATACGGATCATAGACTGTTTTGGTCCACAAGGAAGAAATACTATGAATGCTCACTTTGCCAGGATGGTAATCTGATACCCCATAGGCTTCAGCAATCTTATAGAACAGAATTCTCAGAACTTTCAGTTTGGCAATTTCCATAAAGTAATTTGTACCGACAGCCATTGAAAATTCAATGTTGTCAATTACTTTTTCTGCTGAAAGACCTGCCTCAACAAGTTTGTTGATATATTCAACCGCCATATTTAGCGTGAAAGCCAGCTCCTGAATAGTGTTGGCTCCTGCATTCTGAAATGAACTGCTGTTGATCGTTAATCCGTAAAACCTACTGGCAGTATCTGTCAAATCAATGATCTCTTTGAGAACCTTGATGCCATCATCGGCCATTTTTCCGGTTTTCAACAGATTGCTTAACGGATCATAATTCAGACTGCCAAACAATTGTTTTGTTTCAATATGACTTTCACTTTCATAAGTAAAGTAGCCCTTTAGCAGTTTCGCCGCATTACGATCTGCAATAAAGGATACCGAACAGTGAAGCGGAAGAATGTTATTCAACAATTCACGCAGATCAATACTTTCTTTACCTGAAAGATCAAAGATGATACCATCAGATCCCTGATTCAGAGCGTTGATCGCATCTTTGTTTGCTTTTTTAACATCATTAACGACAATCCGTTCCCTGTTCACCCAATGCCTCGGACCCTGAGCGGCATCCTGTGTATTGAGAGACATATTTTCGAATTGTTTCAGATATTCCAGTGAGGAAAGATCATCTTTGGAATAATACGGCTGAAGGTCGAAGCCTTCGTACGTTCTCCAAACCAGCTTTTTGTCAAAATCAGCTCCTTTAAGATCAGCGATCACTTGTTCTTTCCACTGAGATTTTGAAACGGGAGGAAATTCAGAGAATAATTTTTTTGAAGATTTTAATTCTTTCATGAATGTATTTAATTCAATAATTTTTTTAAATTGAATAAAAATTGTAATCCTAAAATTACACTTTCAAAATTTAAATACAATATACTTTTTAGGAGGACAAAATTAATTTCTATATGAACAGAATCTGCATGATGATGATCATTGGAAAATATGATTAATGTCAGTTAATGACATATCCTGACAATGTGAAATGAATCGCTAACAGTGGGCTTTGGATCTGTTGAATGTAAAGAATCATTTATTAGATTATTTAAAGAATTTTTGATTTAAACATTCGTTTACGGGAAGTATTAGCGTATTAATAAAAATCAAGAGGGTGAGGCTGTTTTTTGTTAGATAATTTTTTATCAAATTTGTTTCCCCTTTTTTTAAAACGAAACCGTAAGAGTTACTTTGGATACATTGCTAATGCAAAATGATTGTCACATAGCCTGGAATAATTGTCTCTCGAAGATCAGGGAAGATGTGGGCGATCAGGGATACGAAACCTGGTTCAAACCGATAAAACCTCTCAGGCTGGAAAAAAATATTCTGACCATTCAGGTGCCCAGCCAGTTCTTTTATGAATACCTGGAAGAGCACTATGTTCATTTGCTTAGAAATGTAATGGATGAGAAACTTGGAAAAGACTTCCGGCTTGAATATTCGGTAGTCATGGATACTGGCGATGCTTCCAGCAAACCGTATACTGTAAACCTTCCCAATAACGCATCCGGACACCGAAATAATTCAGATCATCATCAGGAAAAATCCATTGAACTCCATGCCACCGAATTGTTTGGTTATCATACCAAACTAAACCCTGGCTATACCTTCGAAAACTTTATCGAAGGCGATTGCAACAGACTGGCACGTTCTGCCGGACTGGCCGTCGCACAACGTCCGGGTGTTACTTCCTTCAATCCTCTGATGCTGTATGGAGGTGTAGGTCTGGGAAAAACACACCTTGTGCAAGCCATTGGTAATGAGATACTTGACGAAGACCCGAAGAAAACAGTGTTTTATGTTTCTTCTGAAAAATTTACGAATCAGTTCTTTGACGCTATTCGTAACAATAAAATTCAGCAATTCTCAAATTTCTATCTGAAAGTGAATGTACTGATCATCGACGACGTACAGTTTTTTGAGGGCAAAGAAAAGACACAGGAAATATTCTTTCATATATTTAACCATTTGCACCAGTCCGGAAGCCAGATCATTATGACCAGCGACCGGCCTCCGAAAGACCTTGACGGACTTATGGAACGTCTGGTGTCACGTTTCCAATGGGGCATTACGGCTGACCTTCCTCAACCCGCTTACGAAACCCGTATGTCCCTTATAAAACGTAAAATGCTGCATGACGGCATCGCCATTCCCGACAACGTAATCGAATACCTGGCATATAGTGTCGACACAAACATCCGCGAACTGGAAGGTGTGATCATCTCCATGATTGCAAATGCTTCCCTGGTAAAAAAAGATATTGACCTCGAACTTGCAAAGCAAACACTTAAGAGCATCGTTCACGATATCGACTCGGAAGTTGGCATCGATTATATACAGAAAACGGTATCTGAATTCTTTAAAGTTTCGATCGATCAGTTGAAAGACAAAACCAGAAAAAAAGAGATCGTAATGGCGCGGCAACTGGCGATGTACTTTTCCAAAGAATATACCAACCTGTCCCTGAAAACCATTGGCCATCATTTTGGAGGAAGGGATCATAGCACGGTTATTCATGCTGTCCAGACAGTCAATGATCTGTATGATACGGATTCTTCCTTTAAAAAATCGGTGGATGATTTGCGCAAAAAGCTTAAGTTAAAGTCTTTATAAGCTTTTGTCTATAACCTGAATTTTGGAAAGAGCATAGGTGTTCTCTGCCTGTAATCCAAATATTTTTGCCCGAATTGCCGGATAAGCTTCCTTTCTTCAAGTCTGATCCCTATAAAAATGTATGCCGTCAATACAACGGCCGATAAAACGACTGCAGAATTCGGGAAAATGAATAAAAAGCCAATAAATGCAACGATAGATGCCAGGTACCACGGATGCCGGATCCGGGATAACAGACCCTCTGTTGAAAATCCGTATTCACAATCAGGATCACTGAACCCCAAAAATGCCTTTGTGTTATAACCTTTATTTCCCAGTATCCCGATATACACCCCGAGAATAAGAAAAACAGTTCCTGCAATACTTAAATACCAGTTCGGAACAAAAATCACTATAACGGACATTTTCATTGTAAATAACAAAACAGGTATCAGAAATAGTGCCGCAAGTACATTATACCACATCCTGTACCTCTGAGGCGTCAGATGTGTTTTTTTGTATATGTACTTCTTTATGGTTGTATCTGCCAGCAGACTGTGAATAACACAATAGAGAATCCATCCGGAAGTGAGTATCAGATGATCTTTCATGAAATACCAGGACATTGTTTGAAGATTTGATTATTTAACCGAAAGATCAATTTACCGGTTTTTTTCTAAACATATGTGTACAGATCATTTTTTGACAGGAATTATTTATCTAATTTTGTGTCCTCTTATGTAAATTACCTTTATAAGCCCTCGGGATTTTCCCTTTAAACAAAAAATGCTTTTATTTTGAACATGCTTTGACCTGAATAGGGTTAAAAGCTACTATCTGTTACTGTATAATTTTGAAAGAACCTGGTGAATGAAAACGTTTTTGGACAAGAATTTTATTTTAGAAAACAAAACAGCTGAACGATTATACCATGATTACGCGGCTGATATGCCTATAATCGATTACCACTGCCACCTCCCCCCTGATGAAATAGCAAAGGATAAAAAATATGAAAACCTGACAAAAATATGGCTGAACGGAGATCATTATAAATGGAGAGCATTACGGGCGAATGGTGTTAATGAGAAATATATAACAGGAGATGCCTCAGATTATGAGAAATTTGAAAAATGGGCTGAAACTGTTCCCTATACCATGAGGAATCCGCTTTATCACTGGACCCATATGGAGCTGAAAAATCCATTCGGAGTTGAAAAGCTCTTAAATAAATCCACAGCTAAAGAAATCTATGATCATTGTTCCGGTCTGTTGCAGACAGATGCATTTAGTTGTAAAAATCTCCTGAAGAAATTCAAGGTCACAACAATCTGTACCACAGATGACCCGGTCGACACACTTTCTCATCATAAAGAAATTAAGGAATCCGGCTTTGAAGTAACCGTTTTACCTACTTTCAGAGCTGATAATGTGCTTGGAACAAACAATATTGCCGGACTTAATGAATATCTGGATTCGCTTGAAAATGTGACGGGTATTGAAATATCAGGATTTTATGATTTGGTTGAAGCCCTGAAAATACGTCATGATTATTTTCATCAGCACGGTGGAAGGCTATCGGATCATGGATTGGAACACATGTATGCCGAAGATTACACCGATACCGAAATCAAGCAGATCTTCAGCAAAATACGGAACAAGATTACGCTGTCAGAAGAAGACCAGATGAAATATAAATCTGCCATGCTTTATGAACTGGCCGTAATGGATCATGAAAAAGGATGGGCGCAACAATTCCATCTGGGAGCACTCAGGAATAATAACACCCGAATGGTATCTATGATAGGCCCGGATACCGGATACGACTCCATTGGCGACTTTGAAATGGGCATTTCTATGTCAAGGTTTTTCAACAGGCTGGAAAAAGAACAAAAACTGACCAAAACAATCATCTATAACCTGAATCCCAGGGACAATTATCTATTCGCCTCCATGGTGGGTAATTTTAACGACGGTTCCGTGCCTGGGAAAATGCAATTTGGCACAGGATGGTGGTTCCTGGATCAAAAAGAAGGTATGGAATGGCAAATGAATGCGCTTTCAACACAGGGACTTCTGAGCCGTTTTATTGGAATGCTTACGGATTCAAGAAGTTTCCTCTCCTACCCGAGACATGATTATTTCAGAAGAATATTGTGTAACCTTATCGGAAAGGATGTAGAAAATGGCCTTATTCCTGACGATATTGAATGGCTGGGACAGATGGTCAAAGATATTTCGTATAACAATGCAAAAAATTATCTCAACATATAGTACATATCAATTATGAATAAAATCGTAACATTTGGAGAAATTATGCTCCGTCTGGCACCACCTGATTATCTCAGATTCAGCCAATGCACACATCTGGAGTCTACTTTTGGAGGAGG
>JBNKDZ010000357.1:0-8705 GCA_050288525.1 Cyclobacteriaceae bacterium | reverse complement strand
TAAAAAATATTCACTGATTACAAAGTGGAATCTCCATGAGCTATTTGCAGAGGATTATCGGGAAATTGCCACATCACAAGTGTCCTTATCAGGCCGCAAGTCCCTGTTGAACCTGTCAAATGATATATCTTATACCTGCTGTACGCGTACTTTTCTCTTTTTAGCGATTAATGCCATATACACACCAAACAGGATCAGTCCAACGCCGGTTACGCCTGAATACGTCCATTGATACCCTTCGAGAAAGGTGGAGATCGTAAGAGCGATAACTGGCATGATCAGGGCCATATACCCGGCCTTGTCCGGCCCGATCTTGCCGAGCACGTTCAGATAAATGCTGAAAGCGATCACCGATCCGAAGATCACCAGGTATGCAAGAGAAGCAACATAGGCGAAGCTGGTATCAATAGCCATTGTTTTCCCTGAGATTAAACCTACAGATAGTACAACAGCCGAACCAATCAGCATCCCGAAGGCATTGGTTTGAATCAGGGGGATCTTGTTACGCTGATTATACGCCGAAAGGATATTTCCGAAGGATGCAAGGAATACGGATGACATTGCCAGAATAAACCCCATCAGGTTGTCATTTTTCAGATCAAATCCGGTAAGCTCATTTTTAAAGATCAGTAAAATACCTCCGATCCCGAAAAATGCTCCGAGAATTACTTTTGGCTTAACCGGCAACCTGAGGAACAAGGCACTCATAAAAATATTCATAAAAACCAGGCAGGCAAAGATCACCGCTACCAGACCACTTTCAAGGTGCTCCTCGGCCATGTAGACCAACCAGTAATTCAGCCCAAACAGACATATACCCTGCAGGCCCATGAACGCATAATCTTTCAGGGAGAATTTTAATTTATAGCCCTTAAAATAGCTGAAAGCCAAAAGGAGTCCACCGGCAAGCGCAAACCTGTACCCTACCGAAAACAGCGGATCCGTTTCGCCAATCTGAAATTTAATAGCATACCAGGTCGATCCCCAGATAAATGACGGGATCAGAAGTAATAGAAAATTTGAAGTTCGCATAAAGATTATAAAAATATTCTCAACGGAAAAGCGTGTTGAAGGGTTGTGAAATAATGGAAGAAAATTGTAGAGACAAGATTCATTGCGTTTTTTATCTGTGAAACTCTTCAATACATAAGACAAACGAAAAATCTTTTAAAGCACATGTCAGGCGTGTTTTTCCTGATCGTAATAAAACTTATTTCAGTATCTTGTAATAAATCCATTTCTGTTTTCGTCCTATGGGGCAAAATCTGATTATTATGGAAAAAGAATTTACAGAGCTGTTATATCAAAATCAGGGGATTGTCCTTAAGGTGTGTCGGCTGTATTTTGGTGACCGTGCAGAAAGGGAAGACTATAAACAAGAACTGATCATACAACTTTGGAAAGCTTTTCCGAGTTTTAATAACCAGTCAAAATTCTCTACCTGGATGTACCGGGTGTGTCTGAATGCGGCCATTGATATCCTCAGAAAAGAAAAATCCCAACCGAAATTTGTAAAATATGCACATAATAACGTTGGCGGGATACCTGAACCTCAAAATGAACGATCTGATAATCAGGAAAAACTTTATCATGCGATAAATACCTTATCCGAAATTGATAAGGCAATCATAACCTTGTATCTCGATGATTACAGCTACAAAGAGATCGCAGAAATTATTGGAATATCTGAAAATAATACCGGTGTTAAAATAAACAGGATCAAATCATCAATTTTAAAATCTATTGAAAATGGAAACAAATGAATTAAAGAAAATATGGAATACGCTTGCTGAGAAAAATCTTATCGATGAAAAGATTGCACGAGATAGTATTCACCGGATAATTACTGAAAAAGGTACCGGTCTGTTTTTCAAAATGAAGAAAAAGGTGTCTTTCGATTATTGGATTTATCTTCTTGGATTAATTGCTGTCCCCCTGATCACAACTATGGTCCATTTACATCTTATGAGACCATTGGCAACAATCCAGGCATATATTGGCTTAGCATTCGTCGAAGTCTATCTTGTGTATATGTTTGTCAATGCCCGCAGAAAATTGCGTTTTATTGATTATTCGAATCACAATCTATCCATAAAAGAAGGACTGACAGCTTTGCTGGAAAGGATAAACAAATCCATAAGCCATGAATATAAACTGGGAATGCTCTTCGGTATCGGATTTATCGGTTTTACAATCCTCCAACTCATAATTAGAGGAGGTGGTCTTTCGGGGTTTGACCTTTCAAAATTCTCTACCATGACAGTAGTACTTTTATTTGCCGGGCTTTTCCTCTTTCCGTTTGCCCTGAAATATGAATTTAAAATCCGGTTTTCAGGGATCAAGAAAGATATTCATCGGACCATCGATGAATTAAACGATGAAACAGAATAATATACCATAATGGAGATGGCAGCTATACCTGTTGCTATCTCCCATTACAGGTGTTGAAAATTGTCTGAACAGGATTTTTAAGATTAAAAGAATACAGGATGTTGAAACAACGAATCCCTCAGCGACCTTCGCGTCCTCACTTTGCGCTCTTCGCGTGAAACAAAATCTCACTATTTACAGCAAATTTGATTTTATTGGATATCATCCTGATTGGTGTATTTTTTCATGCAAAAGACGTGGAATATATTTTTTAAAGAATATTATTCAAATCCTGCCTTCCTACAATTGCCATTATCTCCACAACATCATCTTTGATTTTGTAATAAATGCTATCCACCCCACAAACACAGCGTCTGTATCCTTCCTTAATAAAATCAACTGATTCGAATGAATAGGGTCGTTGTGCAATGATTTCAAAATACTCAAAAAATGTGTTAAAATATTTGTCTGCCTGAGTCATTCCGAATTTATGGACCCCGTAATGGTGAATTCGTATCAAGTCCTCTTTTGCTTCATTACTCAATTTGTAATTAGCCATTGAACATAGACTTTGACTGGTTCAGAATCTCTTCTTTACTATCCTCCGAAAATCCACTTCCTTCTGCCTTCTCCAATTTAGCTTTAATCCAGTCTATCTGAGCCTGTTGTTTCCTGGCCTGTCGGATCAAATCATTTACGAGTTCACTTTTACTGGAATATTCATTGCTGTCCACCTGCTTTTTCAACCACTCATCGTTTGGTTTTGTAAAAGATATACTTTGTCGTGCCATGATTCGTTTTTGATGCTAATTTACACCAATATTGAATCAGTTTCAAGTGTTATTTTTAATTTTAGTTAATCCGGCGTACCTACAAACCAATAAAAGCCATCTGTGATCCTAAGAATGAGAGGTATTTATGCAAAAATTGTCTGAACAGGATTTTTATGATTACAGGATGTTGAAACAACGAATCCCTCAGCGACCTTCGCGTCCTTACTTTGCGGACTCTGCGTGAAACAAAATCTCAATATTTACCGGAACTTCAATTTTATGGGATATCATTATTTTTATTAGGAAAATGAAACCCTAACATCCAGAGTATTAACGATAATAGCATGAAATATGAACCATGGAATGCACCATATCAACTATCATTTTAAAAATATTTCTCCTTTTTTGTAATAAATTCCTGTCCTAAGCTACTTTATAAGAAACAGAACTAAAAAATAATGCATTCATTGAAGGACGAATTTCTCGAAATACTTACCAGCTATCAGGGGATCCTGCATAAGGTCAGCCTGGTATATTTCAAAAATGCATCCGACAGAGAAGACAACATTCAGGAAATCATTTACCAGCTTTGGAAATCGTTCCCGACCCTGAAAAATCATAAAAGTATCGGCTCCTGGATCTATGCCGTATCGATTAACACATCCCTTTCAAGAATCAAAAAAGTGTCGCGTGTGGAGTACCGGAAAGAAATACCTGAATGGTCCGGCCAAGACGATATTCTGGATAAGATTACGATGAACGAATCCTTGCAAATGCTTCTGAATGCCATTTACAACCTCAATGAAATTGACAAATCGGTCATGCTGCTCTACCTGGAAGAAAAGAGTTACGACGAGATCGCCGAAATAACCGGTATCTCCCCCTCTAACGTGGGTGTACGGATCAGCAGGGCTAAAGAAATACTTAAACAAAACCTAAAAAAACAGGATCATGGAAAATAGTGCATTGCAAAAAATCTGGAAAAACATTGATAAGGACATTCCGTGCAAAACCACCGCCGAACTGGATCTGCTGCTGAGCTCCAAAGCAAAACAAACACTCAACAAATACGTCGTGATCATGAGCATCTCCGTCACCGTAAGCCTGGGTTTATCGATCTATCTGCTCATTACCTCGATCAACCGGCATGACGATGTTCTGTTCCTTATAAACAACCTGTTGCTGGGAGTCCTTACCACCACATCGCTGATCTCCGGAATCTTTTCATGGCACAAAATTCAAAACAGCAAATACAACCAGCCCCTGAAGGGCTGGCTGAAAGAGCGGATCGATATGTTATCCAAATGGCTGACAGGCAAATACAGCAAGCTGTACCTGTTCCTGGTCCCGGTGTTGTACCTGTTGGTTGTCATGTCCATACATGTTAATTTCGGAGACAAAACCTTTATTGAAGTGCTTCACACGGAAGAATCGGTCTTTGGCCTGATTGCCGGCACCATCGTTGGCCTGTCCGTATCGTTCTTTGCTGTCCGGAAAATCCGGAAATACCAGTTGAAAAATCTCCAATTCCTGAAGGATTTGTATGGAAGACTGTAGGACAGTTTGGAGTTTGAGTAATGAGCAAGAGAAGATACTTCACGTTTAGACACTCCATCTGTTTGTAAAAACGGAGCATTCTGTTCTGTTGTAGGGTAGTGCGAAGTGGTGTTTTGTGCGGACACGTGCGGACACGTGAGGACACGAACCACGGCGAGATAAGATTCCCTACGCCATTTGTTGTTTAACCCGCAAACCACTATTGAAAACCAGGATCCGGCATTGAGAGGCGTTGTTCCAAAATTTTCTGAATTTCAGGATGACGGAATTGGTTGGAGTTGGAATAACAACACCAGAATCATAAACATCCTACACTTCACCCTGTGCGCCGCGCTCTATTCCCCATCCCGCTTTTTAACCTCCAGAACAGTATTCCCTCCTGTAGAAAATGTGAATATTGACCCCTCCTTTTTGTATTGGACATCGTAGGAAGTCCCGTTGATAAAAATAATAAATGTATTTTCTCCCACGGGATACAGATATTCTCCATTCCGCTCTTCGGATCCTTCGGATGATAATATTTCCAGCACTTTCAGGAAATGTCCCTCCTTAAGTACACGAAAACTATTTCCAAATTGCATAGGATCGTATATGCCTTCATATTCATTAAGTTTTTCATCCGGCAACGTTATCGTTTTCAGATCATTCACTTTTTTAGCATAGCAATCAATCTGCCCGTTTACTTTCATAACCAATGAATCCGTATCCACAAACTCAAACTGAAAATCCACACCCTCCATAAAAAGGTCGTTCCGGATATCTTTTTCTGTAACAAAGAAGGTGTTTTCTGTTTCGGGGTATAGTGCAAGCGTTGGCAGCTTACTGGTCGAAAGCATCAGGTTTTTGTCCTTTTTCTCAATTATAAGCGCTCTTTTAAGGGAATCTACATACATTCCGGCATAACTTTCCAGCACCTTGTCTGACATCTTAATAGCCTCATGCTTTTTTTCAGATGGGTTCATTGGCGAAAAAACACGTTCTTCTGACCCAAAATTATACCAGGGGTAATACCAGTCGGAGAGCAGGAATTTTATGCCGTCCCACGTCCCCTTATAGCCGATGGTTTCATGAACTTCATCGGGGTTTTTGTCGTATCTCCATTTTAATTGTTTCCCTGGATACGTTTCAAGCATGTGTGCAAGTGAATCCACGCCCATTGCCACGCCTTCATTGGCCATGGTTACATACATCCGGTTGTGCAGATCCGGGTTTTCGGACAGGAAATCGGAAAATGCTTTGAGCATCGCCCCTTGTTCCCACCACATCGAAGGGCTTTGGCACAGGTATCCGTCAAAAAGCTTTGTGTCTTTGGTAAATGCATAGGCCACAAACAGGCCGCTTAAGGATGCCCCGCCAATAACACGGTAATTGTACGTTCGGTAATTCTTGTCAACGAACGGGATGAGTTCTTCTTTAATAAAATCATACAGTTTGTCAGCGCCTCCTCCAAGGTTCTGTTGTGCATCTTTGGTCGGTGCCAGGTCACGGGCACGGTTTTCGCCTCCGGTATGTATGCCAACGACAATCATTTGGGGGATCAATCCATATTGCCGGTTTGAAAGCCATTCCAGAGCTTGTGCCGTACTGCTAAACGACCATTGTGCATCCAACATGTACAGCACCGGGTATTTTTTCATACTCTCCTGATAACCTGCAGGCACCGAGATCCAGACGACCCGATCTTCCTCCAACGACTTTGAAGGATACTTTAACGTGATGCCCGTAGTTACCGACACCGGCTCCGTTTCAATTTGACTGAGGGAAGGTATCTGTGCCTGTACAGAAATGCAGATTGTGAGTAGTAGGAAAAGCAGGGTAGTTCGTTTTTTCATTGTATTGTTTGTTTAGATTTTTTTGGGGTTAAAAATATATGTTGTTTTATGCAAATAAATGGATTTTGGCGATTAAAACAATGTTAGGACAGGCTTTGTAAATGTTATAACTGTTGGACTATAACTGGAGAAAGCATTCGAAAATCTATTGTCTATCGTTTTTGACATGCTCTGCGAACCCGAAGCGAGACGCTTCTGATTTCCCGCACGATCCTATTGTTTGCTCGCGAAAGTATAATTTCTCAACTATGATTGGTTAGGACCGAAGGTTCGGCACGAGGAGCGTTACACTTAACCCCGCGCCAGGGTTATGGGTGTTACACTGAACCCCGTGCAAGAGAAAGAGAAATGTGTGGAATCACATATAACGTGCGAAATATTATTGGAATGTGGCTAATAACGATTTTTAAATTGATCAATAGTCTCCATTAATTCAAATCCGGTTGATTCCAGTATGGATTCTTTCATGTCTTGCGGACAGTTATCGATTGTTGTTCGGTTAAAAACCATTGCTTTATCATATCCGGGTTCAAAAGCCACAAAATTCCCGAGTTTCGTCATTTTAAAAATACATTCGGTTTCTCTGCTGTCACCACAGGGTCGCTCAATAGCCAGATGGTTAACGCTGGGTGCATTGATGTCAATACTTAAAAATGACGAACTATGATCATCAAAATGTAACGATACACCCCCTTCACTTTTGTCTCCTGCATAAGGAGCGAAACATTCGACTATTTTTTGTGTATCAATGTATTGCTCTTTACCATTTACATGTGCCTGAAAATAGATGGTTACACTCATTTTTTTTCTGAATTCATTTTCAAAATTAATCATTATTAAAATTTTTGCCTACATCCTCCAAGGAATGGGCACACCCCAACGAGCACAACATACTTTCTACTTTTCACATTCCACTTTCCACTTTTCCACTTTCCACTAATGTAATCTTCCCATTTTTCTCTGCTGCTTCCTTTCCCCAGCTGGCAATGGCTTTGAGAAGGGGGATCAGGGTTCTGCCGAATTCGGTCAGTTCGTATTCGACTTTCAGGGGAGGCTTGGTGGTGTGTACGGTGCGGGAGATCAGGCCGTCAGCTTCCAGCTCTTTCAGCTGCAGGCTAATGGTGCGCTCGGTGACCATCGAAAGGGCTTTTCTCAGTTCGTTGTACCGCTTTTTTTCAATTAAATGAATGAGGATCGCGGCTTTCCATTTTCCGCCTATGTACTTCATTGTCAGGCTGGTGCTGCAGGGAAAATGCTTGTCGTCTATACTGTACATCTGGTACTATCCTTTTTATCCGTTCTTGCAAAGATATTTTACTATACTTAATTTCGCAACCATAAATAGTATAGTAAAAATAAAATTCTGAACACATGTACTTTCCGGATCTTGCAAAAAGCAGATATACCACAAAAAAATACAACGCCAACACGAAAATCGCGGAGGAAAAAATTGAGGCGTTAAAAGAAACCTTATGGCTTAGTCCGTCCTCCATCAACAGTCAACCCTGGAAATTTATTTTCGTATCAGACGAACAGACGAAAAGCACCCTGGCAGCCGCTTCGTTTTTCAACGAACCGAAAATCAACAATGCCAGCCATCTGGTGGTGTTCACGGCAATTGATGATATCAGGAAATTTGAAGCGCAGATCCAAAAAAACCTGCCTGAAGGAGCTGTCGGGTACTACAATCAGTTTGTGAAACCACTTCCCGAACCCGAGATCAAGTCCTGGCTGCAACATCAGGTATACCTTTCGCTCGGATTTTTCTTAACAGCGTGCGCAAGCCTTGAAATTGACAGCACCCCGATGGAAGGAATAAACACGAAGGAATACGACAAGATCCTGCAGCTTGACGGGTACAAAACGCTGTTTTCTGTTGCGATAGGCTACAGGGATCCGGAAGATGCCAATCAGCCGTCTGTGAAGCCAAAATCACGGTTGGCGCTGGAGGAGGTGATTGAATTGAGGTAGTGCGAAGTGGTAGTTCGTGAGGACACCATAGCCGTCAACCTAAGCTAAAATCCAAAAAATCTTCGTCATTGCGAGGAACTTGTGGCCTGATAAGGTCACATGAGACGTGGCAATCTCCTGATATTTTGTAGTAGCCTTACAAATAGCCTGAATGGTCCCCAACAGATGGAGATTCCCACGTCGTAACCGGTAATCATTTCCT
>JBNKDZ010000356.1:0-4508 GCA_050288525.1 Cyclobacteriaceae bacterium | reverse complement strand
GCATGAACACGAAGGATCGGATACTTCCGAGATTGAAACATGAATAAAGTTTTCATCTTTATAGGCAAATACCGACGCCCTGCCCCCATTGGAAATGAATGTTTCACCACCAACCTTTCCAGTGATATTGTCCGGACCGATCCGAAAAGCTTCATCACGCGCACATCCTGAGATCCATACAACTGTGATGATCATAATTGAGAGACGAATAGATACTTTGCTCATTGCAATATTGCGTTAGTTATTGACCGTTTTTTTACAATATTACAATTACAATCCGTATAATTTTGTTAAAATAATTTACAAACATTAAGCAGGTACTAAAATCGAACTACTTGCAATAAGACTAATAAAAAAGCGATTAAATCCAATATAAGCAATTCATCATATCAATTGTCCAATAAAATCAACCATTTAACAATAGTTATTTTAAACTACACACACATTACAATATGACAAATTAAGACTATTTACATATTGGTATTTCAACAACTCCTTTTAAATAATTTTCACCTTTAAACCGGGCATCAATTTTACATTCTATCTTATCATCCCGTACAGACAACACTTCAACAAATCCCTGAGCAGCAACATGTTGATCAAATGTTTCCGGTTCAAAAAATGTGATAATACGGCTGTTTTTGTGAAACACATTTCCTTCAGCTACGTGCAATGGATATACCCCTTCTCCGTTTTCAACGGTAAAAAACACCTCATCTCCTTCGACAGAACACAGGCATGGATCATTCAAAGGATTTGCACCTAAGGATACCTCTATTTTTTGTTCACCGCCCACCTGACGAAAGTAGGCTTTACCTCCCCGGGCTATCCATAATTTGTTCCCGACTTTTGCTTCAAGTACAGCATTTTCTACTGGATTTAAAGATTTTTCATCTTCAACATTACAACCCTGAAGAATTACAGTGCAAATAAAAATCAGTGAAAACAGAAAGGTTAAATTTCTCATAGCAGAATAAATTTTCGTTTAAAAAAGCTTCAATTATTATTGATTGAATTATACAATAGTAACCTTACAGATATTCTGTAACAATTACCTGATTTTATGCGAAGTTTAAAAAGTTATGTTTCTGAGTTCATTTATAATATTGCATATAGAATATGCTTAAACAAATGTAACTTTTTATAGTCAATATTAAAAGTGTATTTAAAACACTATGATAAAAAACTTCAAAAAACGGGCAGGCGTTTTTAAAAGACACGAAACGCCTGCCCGAATATTGTTTATTGCACTTTATCTTTAACTACCGTGATCCATTTTCCCGGAACCCTGGCATTAATGGTATTGTCATACATAGCCTCACAGCTGATAGTTGGCAAATAAAACCGCCCCAGATAACTTGTATTTATATGCAATACAAATGTCTTTCGCTCATGAGGTTTCAAATCGAAGTATGTATAGACCCTGTCGTCCCGTATATCCTGATACTTGGCCTTTTCCTGAGTATTCTCAATGGTTTTATCCATTCTGGAATTCAGGATCTCCCATCCGGAAGGAAAAATCTGTGACAAAGCCATCTCTTTATATTCTCCCCGTAATCCGGGATTATACACGCTTACTTCAGCGGTAATTTCGGAGCCTTGTACGATTGTTGCCGGATCAATGGAGTATCCGTCTGAATCGCGGTAGGTAATACTGAGTTTCAAACTGTTGGAAGCGCTTGTAGTATCGCCATTAACAGGCACCCCTGTATTGGTTACTCGTACAAATAACATGCCTTTGCCGGTATTATTAATGCTTATGGAATTATTTCCGTTATTTACAGTAAAGTCATTTTTGAAAACAGATAATTCTGTCGAAGCCTTAACAGAAGATTCATCGTTTACTTTATAGGTACATTTTATTCCTTCAGAACCTTTATCATCCTCAAGGAATTTTCCAATTGCCAGCAATGAATAAGCGGTTGATTGTGTACTCATCCATCTTTTATTATCACTCAGATCCTGCGATATCTGTTTCATAACTGCCACTCCATCACTTCTGTTTTTTACGACAGATAATGTCTCCAGTATCATGGCAAGGTCTCTGGTACGGTCACCATAGGTATAGGACAATTCCTGATATTCCTTAACATCTTTTGACAGGCCTCCAATAATTGATTTAGCCACTTCCGGCATTCCGGCCAGTCCATATGCTGCTGCCAACCGCCAGCTTGCCTGTATGCTAAGATCTTTTTCTTCTTTCATCCTGTTCATAGCGCCGGTTTGTGCTTCATCCGCCAAAGCCAGCGTATACAGACGATATGCCTGAATAAGATCGTTACGATACGTGTTATCATTCTTTTTCCATGCATTGGCTTTACCTTTCTGGTATTTCACCCACTTACGTATCATACTCTGGGGCACTGCATATCCTTTGTTTTGTGCTTCCAGCAGAAAATGTCCGGCATAATTTGTTCCCCATGGATTTGGTTCTTCATTTCCCGGCCAGTAAACAAAACCACCATCATCTAATTGAAAGAGTTTCAGCCGTTGTATTGTAGCCTTAACATTTTTCTCAATTTCAGCCTTCATCGCCGGAGTCATTTCAACGAAATTAGCGAGGAATAACTGCGGAAAAGCTGAAGAAGTCGTTTGTTCGATACATCCGTGCGGGTATTGGATCAGATACTTCAATCGCCTGTCGAGGTTGATCGGAGGTATGGAGGAAACCTCAAACGAAGCGGTGTTGGTTCCTGCCATTCCTACAGCCTGGAAGGTTTTGCTCCAGCTTTTTCCGGCCTCAACCAGGCCGTCATAAACGTTTGTTAATGGCGGATTCGGATTTCGAACATCGATTTCAATCTCATCCGTTGCCTTGTTGGAACCGGAACTTACTGTGATCTTAACTTTACCGATACCAATACGTTCCTTCACGTTCATATCAAACTCGACAAGCTGATCCGTTGGTTCTGAGAATGTTATGGTTTGAGTTTTCTTTCCGTTTACTTCAAAAATATCACTGGTGGTCAGTTCAACTTTTACCTGTTTTATGTTTTCTTCCATAGCAAACACACTAACAGGTAGTTTCACATTTTCTCCCGGACCTAATACTCTCGGGAGTGTAGCCAGCACCATCAATGGTTTTCTTACCGGAGTTGTTTTTTCCGTACTTCCGTAACTACCTTCATGCGCAGCCACCACCATTGTTCGTACAGATCCGACATAATGAGGCATTGTAAATTTGTGAACCCCTTTATCTCCTTTTCCAATATAAAATGGTCCGAGGAACTTAACAACAGGTTTAAATCTGTTTGCTTTTGACTGATCTTTATCATCTTCGCCTTCATCATCACCTCCTATTGCCAGTATCCTTTCAAGTTGTCCGCCATAGGCTCCAATTACATCATCAAACAAATCCCATGTTTTAACGCCCAGTGCTTCCCTGGCATAAAACCTGCCGTAAGGATCAGGCGTTTTAAATCGTGTCAGATCCAGCAGACCTTCATCCACCATGGCTATGGTATAAGCCATTGGGTGACCGTTCTTCTCCGTCACCTTAAGCGTGACTTCCTCTCCCGGCTCAAGTACATCATTCATTGCAAGCAACGGATACAGATGTGTTTCAGGATCTTCAACTTTTATCGGCACAACACCATACAAACGTATCGGCAGGTCGTTTACCGTCTGCTGATGTGGTTGTATAAGGGTAACATAGACATATACATTGGGAGACATTTCAGGAGTTGCTTCAATGGTAAATGGTGTTTCACCTTTCTGTGTATTTACCCACCAGCTGTTAAGCACTTTATTTCCGCTTTCAACGCTCACCAAAGCTCTTCCGACATCACTTCCCGGTATAGAGATATTTATTTTTTCTCCTACACTATATTTATTTTTATCCGTCGAGAATGACAACATTGTTGCTGTTCCGGGCATATCCCGTTTTGCTTTTCCTGCCCATCCCGGCCAGTCGGCATAGAAGATTTTTCCGGTGCTATGTCCCGATTGAGCGTCGTAGATCCGGATGAAATACCTGCCCCATTCAGGATAATTGATTTTGAAAGAGGCTCTTCCCCTTCCTTTGGCATTGGTGCTTACCGTTGTTTCATACAAAGGTGAATGGTAACTGCTGTTGACATAATTTGAAATGTTATTAGACGAGTTATCCCACCACCATCTCCAACTGAGTTTATATACCTCAACAGACAGGTTGCTTTTGGACACAGGCTTACCGTCTGCATTTACAGTTACCACATCCACAAAATGCGTGGTATCTGTCAGCAACATTCCACGGCTGTCACCTTCCGGCATCATTATTCCTACGTATGAATCGTATGGGTAGTAGGGAATCGAAAACCGGTCAATACTGAAATCTCCGCTTTCTTCGAAGACCTTTCCGCTGAAGTATGCTTTACAAACTCCGGCAGGAGAGCTTTCAGGATGAACAGACACATAGATCTTTGCTTTACCCTGTTCGTCAATATACCCGTCAAATATCTCTTCCCTTTCGGGGTAGAACATCCGTGAAGGATCATCGAACGTATGGTTCGGGAAATCGTCAAATGAGG
>JBNKDZ010000355.1:0-11298 GCA_050288525.1 Cyclobacteriaceae bacterium | reverse complement strand
AACGAGTTCAATGTTTAATTTGTGGATGCAAATTATACCTTACCTTTTCATCGTTGGAATTATTTTCATTTTGATTTCACTATTTGGTTCTGTTCACAATGGTGATAGTAGTGATTTAGCAAATTTATTACAATCTTTGTCGGGACAATTTATTGGAGCTGTTATAGGAAAGTTTCTGTATAATACGGTTTCCTTTCAGCGGCATATTTCTGAGTCTCTCAACCGGATTTTTAGCATCAAGGACAGGTTGGCTGCTACTTTCACCGTCAATCCAGACGATCCTTCCCTGGTATTGTCCTCCTATTCCGTCAATTTTAATCATTATATCATTTGCCGGTGATTTCCAGACTCCCGCCAGATCATTCGGTTGGTTTTGTGCTATTGCAAATACCGAAGAAATTATCCAAATACAAGTAAAAATAAACCGTTTCATATCCATATCTCGTTAGCGTGCTCTCAAATTACTAATTTATTTTATATTTTAATTCCTGTCAGGCATTGTTTATAACCAATATCCTTAAGGTAATATGTAAACACCAAAAATAATGCCAGTACGTCTTTCTTTATCAATTTTTATCCTGTTGCGCATTACGAAACCGGATTGTTGAGAAGGCAGTACCGAAATTTTTATCGGGTTGAATTTCAGGAAATTGCGTCAGGAGGGCGATTTTGATAATGGCCATATGATGTATTGCATGTTCGATATTGTATGCCAGTTCACGTTCGATATTTGATCTGATAGTAAGATTTTGGTCATTATCGTTTCCATAACAAACCTCCAGGATCAATTTCCTGTCATTTGGGAGTGTATTTATTTTTTTCAGAAGCATTTCAACATTTGTTATTGCAAGCCGCAGATTGCTTTCCAGTTGAACATTGTGCTCTCTTTTGTCATAATTTACAACCCCTGATTCGGCAGTGTCAGCAAGAATATTAAAAAATTCGAGGATATGCCTGACATGCTTTCCAATGGAATTTCTTCCCAGCATATCTACTGGTTGTATAAAATCTGATTCCTGCATTTGAATCAGTAATCCTTTGATCTGTTGTAAAACGATAATACAAGTATCATTCAATGACATAATTACTAATTTCAAAATTGAAAAATATCCAAAAAGATGATCTGCATATAAATATTGTCTTCTGTTGCTTCTATAAATGTCGTATGTAAATCAAAATATTAAAAAAAATTCAAAAGTCGCGGGAATATTTAATTATTAAACAGTTACATAAGTACGTACTCTATGTCAGTGCCGGCTATGAATGATCATTTTAAAATAAGGTATTTATTCTGTATAGGAGTGATTTAACGAAACAGTGAAGAAATACAAATACATATCTTACAAAATACGCAGAATTGTCAGGTTTGAATTCTGGCACTATTTAATTTTTTACTTTCCAATGTTTATTTACGGTCTGTTCCTTGCCATACTTGAAAAGTCCCTGATGTATTTTTCTACAGCCAATCCGGATATGCTTTATGGAGGTGTGATGGGAGAATCAAAATATAAAATTCTTCTTATGATCCCTCTAAAATATATTCCGAATACAATGCTGGTACACACGGACGTAACGACACCTGAACTTAATGAGATGATAAAAACTAAAGGATTTACATATCCTATGATTGTAAAACCTAATCGGGGAGAACGTGGACGGGGCGTTGAACTGGTAAATGATCCGTGGGAACTGGCTTTTTATCGGGACAAATATGTTCTGGATGTTATAATTCAGGAATATGTTGATTACAAGGAAGAGTTTGGGATCTTGTATTACCGGTATCCGGGTGAAGCAAAAGGACATATAAGTTCGGTTATCAGAAAGAAATTTCTGGAAGTCACAGGTGATGGTATTCAAACGCTTGAAGCGCTTATTGATGATCATCCGAGAGCACGGCCGAGAAGAGAATATCTGTTCAATAAATATAAAGATGTATTATACCGGGTGGTGCCGAAAGGAAAAAAAATTGTGTTGGAACCCATAGGCAATCATTCAAGAGGCACCAAATTTTTTGATTGCAGAGACTTGGTAAATGATCAGTTGATTGCGGTATTTGATAAAATAGCCTCTCAGATTGATAATTTCTATTATGGAAGATTTGATATCAAAGTGACTTCACTGGATGATTTGTACAAGGGGAAAAATATCCGGATAATGGAACTGAACGGTGTCAGTTCGGAACCGGCACATATATACCATCCCGGATATCGTCTGATGCATGCGTATAAAGATGTGATACAGCATATGCGGGTGATCAGGGATATTGCCAGGTTGAATTATCTGTCAGGGTATCCCAGAGCACCTTTTAAAGCATTTTATAGTGATTTAATAGATCATATAAAACGAAGCAGTGCTTTTAAATAGCCATTATTCCGTATTTCAGGGGACTAATAATCATTCAGTTTTTTAATATCCCCATTCGGCGTAATGATAAAATAATTCTTTTCCTGTTGTGGTTTTTCCGGAGTTTTCCGAATAATAGCATATTTAATTTCCAGTGAATAAATAAACTGAACGGCTGGTTGATGTATGTAGGGATTTATTATAAGGTCAAATTTGTTATAGGGTACCTGATCATATGCTATTGTTTTGGGCTTTCTGATGGTAGTAACACCAGATTTTTTCTTTACAGCCTCTATCGACTGACTCACAAATCCTTCATAATCCGAATACTGGGACTCCGGATATATGGCATATGCACTTTCATTGATAATATGGAATGTATCGCTTAGCTGAAGGTCAAGGTCATCGTAGATATCAAGCTTTTTCTTGATGAGCTTTGATGATCTCAGTCGTAAGGTGTCATAAGCTGCTTCGGTATTTTCTACGAAATAATCCATTTTTACCAGTTCGTATATTTCATTTTTTGCAGCGAGGGTAACAATATCGTCAACAAGATTTATATCACTAAAACTTATGTGTATGTTTTTTTGCATTTCAAAGCCTGCAGGAACTTCATTGTAGGTTTTGCTGAATAATTTTTTCTCAACTTCATATTCAAACATGGGAATAAGGTAGATCATATCCACATAGATATCTTTATCCATGATGCCCAGCTTTTGAACATCAGTTTTTAAACCATTGATCCTTGAGTTAATAAGGTCATCAACTTCAACAGCGTTCTCGCCTATCTGTGTCAGATTGAAAACCAGCAATATACGATCAGCTTCCAGATTCATTAGTCCGTTTACCTTTATGGTTAGTTCATGTTCCAGCTTTGAAGTAAAAGATTCCGGTGTATATACATTTTGAGTATAGCCCTGATTGTCGTATGTCTGTTGAAGTGTAGGTTCACTTATTCTGATTTCATTATTAAAATTTTCAAGAGATCTTTTTTTAAAGGCTCTTTGGTTAGAATTCTGCTGGGCAACGACATTAATTGAACTAAGAATGAAAACAAATAAAAATGTGCAGGCAAAGGATTTCATAACAATAATTATTAAAAGTTATCAATTATAGAATAAATATAATGTTTTTTGTGAGCGGGTAAAGGATTGTAATCTGATTTTTTGCGATCCTGACGGGATATTTAAAACCTAAGCTATAATCAAACATATGATAAGAAAATTATGTTTTATACTATACCTGATGTTCAGGATTGTATTAGTTTTGTATGAATTAAACAGTATAAACCCAAAAGAATGCTAAATCGTATGCAGAGGCATGTTGCCTTACTAATTTTTATAATATCCTTTTCAAATGGATTTTTTATAGTTTCTGCACAGGAGGTTGTGAAAAACCATGGAATGTTGAGTGTGAAAGGAAATGCTATTTTGGATCAGCATGGTGATGTGGTTCAGTTGGCAGGAATGTCCTTATTCTGGAGTCAGTGGAAAGGTAAATATTACAACTATGATGTTGTAAAGACCTTAAGAGATGACTGGAAATGTGAAATTGTCCGTGCATCAATGGGTGTTGAAATGGGAGGATATTCGGAGCATCCTGAAAAGGAAAAGGAAAAGGTTGTTAAAGTAGTACAGGCAGCAATTGATTTGGGAATTTATGTTATAATTGATTTTCATACTCATAAAGGAGAAACATATTTGCCGGAAGCAAAAACCTTTTTTTCTGAGATGGCCCGAAAATTTGGTCAACATCCGAATGTAATCTATGAGATTTATAATGAGCCGTTGGCAGATGTGTCATGGGATGAGGTGATAAAGCCCTATTCCGAAGTAGTTATCGCCGAGATACGAAAATATGATCCTGATAACCTCATTGTTTGTGGAACAAGAGCATGGTCTCAGCAAGTTGAAGAGGCTGCAATGAATCCAGTAGATGATCCGAATACAGCATATAGCCTTCATTTTTATGCAGGCACACACGGACAAGAATTAAGGGATATCGCCAGGGCAGCACTTGACAGGGGAGTTGCATTATTTGTAACAGAATATGGTACCACCAGGGCTGATGGTGATGGAGATGTATATAAAGAGGATACACAGAAGTGGTGGGATTTTATGGATACATATAACTTAAGCCATTGCTGTTGGTCAATTTCGGATAAAAAAGAAGGATCGGCTGCTTTAAAACCAGGAGCAAGCAAAAAAGGCGGGTGGAAAGAGAAAGGTCTAACATCTAACGGAAAATTTGTAAAAGCAGAATTACAACAAAGATATAATTTAAAACAGCAAAAATAGTTTAATGGATCATACCCTTTTCAATCATCATAATTAACTGTACCAAAAAACAGATCACAGAAACAGGACATAAACATATTTTTTCAATCAAACCAAATAACTGTTTTGGATAAGCTAGCTAAAAAATACTATTTTTGTAGTGTAAACGTTTATTTATTGGTTTGTGTTTAGGAGATCTTGTTCTGCTCATAGACCCACTGAAAAATATTTAAACAAAATTAATGTAAGAGATTACTATTTTATTAATTCTTTCATTAAAAAAAGGTACAATGGTTAGCATTTTTTATAAATCTGGTTAGACCAGAAGATGTTACCCTAAATTAAATAACTATGAAAAAAGGATTATTATTAATATCGGCTGTTTTATTGTTTTTTTGTTCAAAAGAAAGCTATTCACAAGTCAACCCTAACCCGTTGATCTCTGTAGGAAAGCCAATTTATGCGTCACCTTCTTTAAACAAAGACAGGCTTGTCAACGGTGAGTGGAATGATGGCTGGAACCAGAACTGGGTAAGTGAAAACGGGGCTTGGGCTGCGATAAACGTTGGTGCCGGACCTGATAAATTAATGCTGAATTTTAATAATTATCATTATGTCTGGTCAACAAGTATCCTGAACTTTTGTCAGTTCCATCCGGATTATATTGAAGAATACCGTATCCTTACATCTTCAAATTCTACCAATGGTCAGGACGGTACCTGGGAGGAAGTTGTACATGAAACAGGGAACAGATTCAGCGCCCGGACACACACCTTTGATTTTACTGGGAAATCCTGGGTAAAAATGGAAATAATTATTGCACATTACTCAGAAGATTTTTATCAATACGGTCTGGAAGATCCTTCTATAGGAGAAATTGAATTGTTTGATGTAAGTGCAGGCCAGGATGACTCATGGTTTATTATAGGTAACAGCCTCACTGCAGGGGCTTTTAAGGGATTGGGGTATGTTGAAGGAGAAGTTTTTGAGGATATCATTGAAACTAATACCGGGGGCACAAACCGCCCGATGGTGTTGAGAGGTGGAATACCCTGTATACATTCTTATGAAGTGGCAGATGTACTTGATCTGTATTACAACCTTGGATCTGATGCAAAGTACTGGGCAATTCTGTTGGGCACAAATGATGCAATGGGTGGTTCGAATAGTGGCGTTTCAAGATTCAAAACAAGTATGCAGAAGATCATTGACTATGCAAAAAGCAAAGGCAAGATCCCGGTGCTTGCCCAGATCCCGGCCGTAAATTCATCTATTACCGGTTGGCAGATCCATCCGGATTACCTTACAGCAGTTGAAGAACTTATATCGGACAATAATATTCTGGCAGGCCCTGATTTTTATACAGAATACCTGGCCCACCCGGAATACTTTAATACCAGTGATGGGGTGCATTATAATGATGACGGAAGTAAAAAGATGCAGGCAATGTGGGCTGAATGTGCTCTGGATTTAATTTATAACGGAGACAAACCTATGATCAGCAATATTTCTGTCAATCCTGAAGTGATCAATAATGCCTCAAACACAAATCTTACCATTTCAGCAACCGTGACAACAAATACCGGCACCATTCAGTCTGTTACAGCTGACCTGTCTTCTTTGGGTGGAGGAGCAAATGTAGTTATGACGAAAAACGGTAATGTGTACAGTTACACCTATCAGGTGGCTGCCGGAACATCAGCAGGTGATAAATCAATTTCGATAACGGCGGTAAACTCAGGAAATAAAAGCCGTACGGAAATGACCTCTGTTGAAGTAATTGATCAAAGCAATGTGTATCCTGAGATCAGTAACCTGACTGTCAATCCGGGTACGGTGAGTAGTGAAGAAAATACTCAAATTGAGATTTCTGCTACCGTAACAGATGTATTGGGATCAATCCAGTCTGTATCACTGAACCTGTCATCCGTCGGAGGAGGTTCCACTGTGGCCATGACCAAAAACGGGAATGTGTACAGCTATCAATATACCGTGCCATCCGGACTTTCTGCAGGATCTAAAAACATCGTATTAACAGCTATGAATGCCGGCGGGAATAGTTCAACGGATAATGTTTCTCTATTGGTAAGAGAACCGATTGAAAATGAACTGGTTATTTACCGGGATAATGAAACACATGTAACAGGGTCCTGGGTCTCAACAGGACGAGGTACGATAAGTGAGGTTTCCGGGGGAGCATTTGAAGGAAACAATCATTATCAATGGAATTATATTGTTGATGGATGGTGGGGAAATATTGGCCTGGTTCTGGATAATGCAAATGGAATGGACATATCGGGATATGAATCCATTAAACTGGCTTGCAGAACAACTGGAAATGCAAAAATCACCATAAGATTTAGAGATACGAACAATGATGCAACCGGATCTGTTGATCTTAATACAGGCAGCAGCTATGGGTATGTCACCCTTCCATTAAGTAATTTTACAGGTGCAGACCTGACGGATGTTATGGATATAATAATTGATGCGGGAGGAAATGTACAATCAGAAACGGGCTCATTTTATATAGATGATATTACGTTAATTCCTTCTTCTTCAGGAACAATTTTTGAGGTAACTCCTTCCAGTATTACACTGGATGCAACACAGGGAAGCCAGGGAAATATAACCATCACTTCAAATGTAAGCTGGACTGCTTCAACGACAGCCAGCTGGTTAAGCCTTAGTACAACCAGTGGATCAGGAAATGGAATGATAACTGTAACCACTAACGCTGTTAATGCATCCAGCGCCGATCGTACAGCACCTGTAACAATACAGTCACCCGGATTAAGTGATCTTACTGTTTCCGTGACGCAGGAATGGGATGATATTTTAAGTGTTGAGACTGGTAAAGATGTCAATATAAAACTTTACCCGAATCCCGCAGGATCTAAGTTGTATATTGAAACGCTCCTACCGGCAGATGTTACCATAATGGACATTCAGGGTAGTGTGGTTAAAAGAATCAAAGATGTTTCAAAAATGGATATGGACGTTTCTTTTTTGCCAAAAGGCACATATATCGTACGACTGGAGACTTTGGAAAATGTATTCATACGAAAGATTGTAAAGAAATAAGTTCAGGGATTTCTACTGGTTTGGTGACATAGGTCGGTTCTGTTTTCGGCTCAAATTCAAAAATTATTCTTTGTTTTACCATAGAAAAAAATACGATGTTAATGTCATGAAATAATCAACCATTTATCAATGATATCGTCTCCCGCAGTTGAAGTGTTTCAAGGTCTCTGCCACCAGCCTTTTGAAGATCATTTTTAACGGATCATTCCAACATGACTACATTGTATCCTTGATTCTTCCATTACAAAAGTTTTATCTCCCATTGTCACTTTTTGTCTGGTCTTTTGCCATTCCTGAAGAGATGGAATGCAAAGAGGCGATGTTTCTTGCACATTATCTCCAAAAACCAGGTCTTTACCGTCATAATAGACCCATTCGCCATATCTGGAGGCCAATCGGCAGAGAAAATCAAAATTGCTTTCATTATATTGCACGATATTAAGATAACGTGTTTTTTGTCCGAGGGCGGTTTATAACACTCAACTGATTTTCCGGGTATCCTGTGGTCATTCTCCGAATGATACTTTTAAGGTCCCAGGGTCAGGTTGATATTTCTATTGTTTTCTACAGATATATGACTTCTCTGAAGTCGGAATAATATTTACGCTTTGCCATTTAGCGATTCCTTTTTCCTTAAAAACAAACCGGCTCACAGAAATCGATGAGCCGGTTCAGTATTTAATCGTCTTTCTTTTCTTCTTTTTTCTTTGGCTTTTTCTTCACCTTGATGAATAAAGAATCAACTTTTTCATCATGATCGGCAAGAATGGTATCGCCGTCCTGCAGATCTCCCTTCAGGATCTCTTCAGCTACCAGGTCTTCCAGGTATTTCTGGATAGCCCGGTTCAAAGGACGGGCGCCATATTGAGGATCGTATCCTTTTTCGGCCAGAAAATCTTTTGCTTTATCTGTCAGCTCGATGGTATATCCGAGATTATCGATTCTATTAAATAGTTTATGCAGTGTGATATCGATAATGGTATGGATATGCTCTTTTTGCAGTGAGTTGAAGATAATGACATCATCAAGACGGTTCAGGAATTCAGGGCTGAATACTTTTTTCAGAGCACTCTGAATAGTTGAACGCATAATATCATCATTGCTGGCTTGACGGGCCTGGGTACTGAAACCGATACCTGCACCAAAGTCTTTAAGGTCTCTGACACCGATATTGGAAGTCATGATCAGAATCGTATTTCTGAAGTCCACACGTCTTCCAAGACCGTCAGTCAGGATACCATCGTCAAGTACCTGTAGCAGAATGTTAAACACATCCGGGTGTGCTTTTTCGATTTCATCAAGGAGCACAACGCTGTACGGCTTTCTTCGTACTTTTTCAGTCAGCTGTCCGCCTTCTTCATATCCGACGTAACCCGGAGGCGCTCCCACGAGTCTTGATACAGAGAATTTTTCCATATATTCACTCATATCGATTCGGATAAGAGAATCTTCCTTGTCGAAGAGATAAGTTGCCAGTACTTTGGCCAGCTCGGTTTTACCTACCCCGGTAGGACCCAGGAAAATAAATGAACCGATCGGTTTTTTAGGGTCTTTAAGTCCTACTCTTGTTCGACGTATTGCTTTAACCAGTTTTTCAATGGCTTCATCCTGACCAACCACTTTCTGACTGAGCTCAACATTCATGCCCATCAACTTCTCACTTTCATTCTGTGCCACACGTTTTGTCGGAACACCGGTCATCATGGCGATCACTTCAGCCACATTTTCTTCATCAACGGTGTACCTTTTAGTGCGTGTTTCTTCTTCCCACTTGGTTTTGGCAAGTTCCAGTTGCTCGATAAATTTCTTTTCTTTATCTCTCAGCTGGGCTGCTTCTTCATATTTCTGGCTTTTTACAACCTTATTTTTTTCTTTTTTTACGTTTTCGATCTCTTCTTCAAGCTTGATGATGTCTTCCGGTACATGGATGTTGTTGATATGTACCCGAGCACCTGCTTCATCCAGTACATCAATAGCTTTGTCAGGAAGGTACCTGTCGCTGATATACCTGTCGGAAAGTTTCACACAGGCATCAACAGCTTCTTCGGTATAGTTTACATGATGGTGATCCTCATATTTTTCCTTAATGTTATTAAGAATCTCCATAGTTTCTTCAGGTGTAGTAGCATCTACCATCACCACCTGGAATCTTCTGGCCAGAGCACCGTCTTTTTCAATGTACTGACGATATTCGTCGAGTGTTGTAGCACCTATACATTGAATTTCACCTCTTGAAAGGGCAGGTTTGAACATATTGGATGCGTCTAGGGAACCACTTGCTCCTCCGGCACCCACTATGGTGTGAAGCTCATCAATAAACAGGATTACTTCCGGTGATTTTTCCAGTTCATTCATCACCGCTTTCATACGTTCTTCGAATTGACCACGGTATTTGGTTCCCGCTACCAGGCTGGCCAGGTCAAGAGTAACAACCCTTTTCCCGAACAATACACGTGATACCTTTTTCTGAACAATGCGAAGTGCAAGACCTTCAGCGATGGCAGTTTTACCAACACCAGGTTCACCTATCAGCACCGGGTTATTCTTCTTACGACGGCTCAATATCTGGCCTACCCGCTCAATTTCCTTATCCCTTCCTACGATGGGGTCGAGTTTATTATCCTCAGCCAGCTTGGTGAGGTCACGGCCAAAATTGTCGAGCACCGGTGTTCGTGATTTTTCGCTTGTTTTAGACGGGTCTTTACCCGATGAAGAACCTCCGAATATTCTTGAAGAATCATCATCTCCTTCATCTGTATCTGATGAGGACATAGGATTTTCGGTTTGATATTCCAGAAGCTCTTTTACTACTTCATAGTTAATGTCAAATTTTTCCAAGATCTGTGTTGCTATATTGTCTTCGTCCCTTAAAATAGAAAGCAAAAGATGTTCGGTACCAATCAACTGGCTTTTGAATATCTTTGCTTCCAGATATGTTATTTTCAATACTTTTTCAGATTGACGTGTCAGGGGAATATTAGCAAGGTTCTTAACATTGCTTATGGCTGTCCCTTTTGTGGCCTGCTCTATTGCCAGTCTCAACTCTTCCATTGATACCCCCAGTTTCTTGAGCAGACTTATCGCCACTCCTTCACCCTCACGTATCATACCCAGCAGCAGATGTTCGGTGCCGATATAATCGTGTCCTAACCTCAGAGCTTCCTCCCGGCTTAGCGATATTACTTCCTTTACTCTGTTCGAAAATTTTGCTTCCATATACCCTACTTAATTCCTTAAAGTTAGATGTATTCTTATAAAATTGCTACATCACTGACCTTATATATAACGAACGTAATAATTAAACTGATATTAATCAAATTTGTCTTTCTGATCTAAGCGATTTTTTAATAAATTTTAAAGCTTCTGGCCCTTCACAGAATATAAGATCAATAATACTTAAGTTTGCCGCAAAGTTGCTGCCAAAAACCTGAAAATAGCTTGCCGGTTGAAATATTAAATCATTTGAATATCCCTTTTTTGGATGAATATTACCCCTCGCATCATAAAACGCAGGGGTTTCTGTCGATTCAATGTACTTTTCAGTAAACTGTATTTTTAGGTCTGTTTCAAGCAATTCAAGACATTTTGTCAGTAA
>JBNKDZ010000354.1:0-6187 GCA_050288525.1 Cyclobacteriaceae bacterium | reverse complement strand
AAGCTCTGCTCTTTGTTCAAGTAACTTCTCTTGTTCCTCCAAACAATTTATTTATAAACTCCCCAGATTTTCTGATTGATCCCAATTTCCTCCTTAATATCTGATTATAACGTTACTTTGTAAGAAATCATCCAAAATAATAAAAATTATTTCTTGGTATATTTATACATTTGATTACTCAATAAAATCCCGCCCCACTGCCATCAATATCATACACACCGCACATAGAAGGAGAATGGATGATTAAAAGCACAATACTATGGACAATTTACTATCGTTTATCGCATTTTTGATAATGAGTGCCTGGTTTATAAATGATACAGATCAGGACGTAGCAAAGGCGTATTCTATGTGGGATATGGCGAATAATCAGTACAAGCTTCAGATGTATGACGAAGCTATTGAGAACTTTGAAAAGTGCCTGAATGTTTTTCAGAGAACAGGAGAAGAAAAAGAAATGATTTCCAAATGTCAGGCTTCTCTGGCGTTTTGTCATTTTGAGAAAGGGGAGATTGAAAAAAGCAAAATGTACCTGAACCGGATTGAACACGAGATCAGGGATAGTATGTGGAATTACAAGATCGTGGGATTATGCTACGATTTGCACGAATTAGAGAAGTTGAACAAGTTCCTGAAATTGACCAAAAAATATGAGCGAAAAGAGAAATAGAATGAAAAAGACCGTAATAATCTCAGTTGTTTTGATATGGGCTTTTTTGTCCGTCAGCATTTCCAGCTTCAAGCGAAAACAAATGAAGAAAAAGTATCAGATACACTTAATTGAAGTACATAATGGCAATGAAGCTGAATGTACACATAAAGAACAGTTCAATATTTACGACAATGTAGTCTATGAAATGGCTATAAATTAGGCCTTGATTTCTTAATAACCTTAAGAATAAAATCCGGCCTATTAGCCGGATTTTATTTATTACCAAAACTATTCTATTAACGAAACAGTTTTTTTACATGCATGAATGACTACAATGGTTATTCATATTTCAGAGCATCCACAGGATTTCTGCTCGCCGCCCTCCAACTGTGCCAGCCTACGGTTAGCATTGCAATAACCATAGCAAGAACACCTGCAATTACAAAGATCCACCAGCTTAGAGGAACCTTAAAGGCAAAGTTTTCCAGCCATCTGAACATTACGTACCAGGAAACAGGTACAGCGAGCGTAAATGAAAGGATCACCCAGGTGATAAATTCTTTCCCCAATAACAATACGACATCGGAAGATCTTGCCCCGTTTACTTTTCGGATGCCAATCTCTTTGATTTTTCTTTTGATAATTATCGATGAAAGATTCAGAAGGCCCATAACGGATAAGATGATGCTGATGACCGTAAATGATTTCACCAGAAAATTGACCTGCTGATCTTCGGCATACATCATTTTTATCCGCACATCAAGGAATTGCCATTCCAGGGGGATTTCTCCGAAAAATTTATTCCACGATGTTTCAAGAGCAGCAATGGTCTCAGGTATATTTTTAGTGTTGAGTTTTATGTTTAAATATCCCTGGGGCTGTTCCTGTAAATAAAAAACAAGTGGCTCAGTTGGATTGTGTAGTGAATTGAAACTCACATTTTTTAATATCCCGATAACTGTCCCTCCATCAATTGTATTCCCGACAATATTTTCGTCAAGTCCGCAAAAATCGATGAAGGCCTCATTAACAATCAGGGACCTGTTTTTTCCATCATCCATATCTTTGTCGAACGAACGTCCTTTGAGCATTTTCATTCCCATAGCCTGAATATAATCGTAATCAATACCCATAGTATTTACGATTTTTGTGACCATTTCTCCGTCTTTGGTAAACTGGATATGGCTGCTTCCGAGAACTTCACCAGGAATATTTGTTGAGTTGGAAACGCTTGATATCATCGTGTTCTTAAGAAGCGCCTCTTTAAAAACCTGTATATTCCCCGGATTTTCAGAAATTCCCTTGCTGATATTCACAACCAGTATATCATCTTTATCAAACCCCATGTCGCTGTGGACCATAAAGTATATCTGACGCGTAACTACGATTGACGATATTATCAGAATGACAGAAAACGTATACTGAATGATCGTGGTGAATCTGCCAAAACGTATATTTCCGATTTTTATGTCTTTGTTGTTACGTGGCTTGATAAGATCAATGCCCTTTTTATTGATCAGGCTGAGAAACGGAATGAGGGAAGTGATGATCACCAGGACGATTAAAACAACCACCATTGTGGGAAGTACTTTAACAGGATCTGATACGAATGCATTAAAATTGGTCCATTTTGAAACGTAGGGTAATGATATGAGATATATTAAATATCCGGACATAAAAGAAATCGTGATAAATACCATCGAATTTGCAAATAACTGTCTGTAAATATGTGCGTTGGATGCGCCGACAATTTTTTTGATCCCGGTATTTTTTGATTGTACAATATTCTGAGAGGTAAGAAGATTCGAATAATTTATGGATGCAATAAGCAGAATAAAAAATCCTGTCAGGATGAGAAGATAGATGTATGAACTGTTTCCTTTTGGATAGTCATAGCTCATATTTGCCGAAAAATGCAGGTCCTTTAACGGGATGAAGACCGGGTTGAACTTAACATTAATAACTTTTCCGAAATCAGCCATGTATTTATCATAAAACGAACTGAAGTTTTCAGCTATAGAACGAATCTCTGCTCCTTGTTTCATCAATATAAAATGGTATGCGGAGGGCATCCAATAACCTTCCGATTTTTGCTCTTTCGTAAGGCCTTCCATAGATCGCCAGATGTTCGCAGTTGAAAAGAGTACATTTAATTTATGATGTGCATTTTTTGGGGAATCTTCAATTACACCTGATATGGTCAGCAATTGCCCGTCTCTCTTCAGTGATTCACCAACAGGATTGGCATCGCCGAACATTTTTTTACTCAGACTCTCGTTTATGACTATATCATTGGGATCATTAAGGGCATCTTTTTTATTTCCATATATCAATTTTAGTGTAAAAACATCAAATACTGAAGGATCTGCAGCATAAGCCTCCTCAATCGGATACCTCTCCGATTTCACTTCCAGGATATTGGTCTGATGGATGGGAAACAAGCGTACAAATGACTCTACACCAGGGAATGCATCTTTTAAGGCAGGTGCCATCAAAGGACCCAGCACAGCGTGTGTCATGGTATTTTCAGTAGCAATAATATCTCCGCTTATCCGGTAAATACGATCGCTGTTTTTGTTATGGGCATCATACCCCAACTGGAATGAAACATATAAAAAAATAAAACAGATGGATGCAAATGAAATTGCCAGACCAATGAGACTTAGTATAGATTCATGATCTTTTCGCAGTACGTTTTTTAATGCAATCCGAAGGTTGAGTAAGGTTTTCATTTCTTAATATTTTTTATTCATATCTAAGTGCATCAACAGGATTTTTTGAGGCAGCCTTCCAGCTATGCCAGCTAACTGTGATCAGGGAAATACTTAATGAGATCAGCCCTGCAAAAACAAATACCCACCAATTGATATCAATACGGTAAGCAAAATTTATCAACCATTGGTCAATTCCGTACCAGGCTATGGGGCATCCGATTACAATAGCTATTAGGATCCATGATACAATCCTGGTGTTTAACAACAACAATATTTCATCAATCCTTGCCCCGTTTACTTTGCGAACGCCGATTTCTTTGGTACGTTCTTTAGTTGTTAATTCTGCCAATCCGAACAATCCCAGACAGGCTACGATAATTGCCAGAATTGCAAATGACAGGAAAATCTGGCCCTGGCGATCAACATTTTTATACATTTTTTGATATTCCGAATCAAGGAAACTGTACTGAAAAGGCTGGTTAGGAGCGAATTCCGACCAAAGCTTTTCAATGGAATGTATGATGCCGGTCAAATTCGTGCCGGAAACTTTAACCGACATATATTTCGGACTGTTACCAAGAACAAGACATACCGGATTGATTTCATAATCCATTGTTTCAAAATGGAAGTCATCAACAACTCCGATAATATTCCAGGTTTCACTGGAATTGGTGAGCCTTTTTCCTATCGGATCGTTAAGATTCAACTCTTTTGCCATCTGTTTGTTGATTATTGCAGCACCTTCATCACTTGGCATGTCTTTTGAAAAATTTCTTCCTTCAATAATTTTCATGCTATAGGTGTCGATATAATCGTAGTCAATGACCCAATGTTGACCTGAAACTCTGTTTTCTTTGCCTTCCAGATAAAACGAGTTGCCATTGCGAAGTGTGCCTTTTATGGGCAAATAGTCACTTACCGAAACATTTACAATGTCAGGAAGTTTCTTTACCTCTTCTTTGAAAACCTCCGTTTTGTTTTCTAAAATGTTGGTTCCTCTTAGCAAAAGAACCTGCTCTTTGTCAAATCCAAGGTTTTTGGACAGGATATAATCCATCTGACGGTAGATGGTGATTGTGACTATGATCAGAATGATTGTTGAAGCAAACTGAAATATCACCAGTCCGCTGCGCAAATCGAAGGTTCTCCTGCCGGGTTTTCCGTGTCCGCGCATAACAGCTACAGGTTTGAATCTTGAAAGGTAGAGAGATGGATAAATTCCGGCGATAATGCCTAAAACCAATGGTAACAAACAAAATAACGGGATTGTCCACCATTCATGCCAGGGAACAGAAAGGGATTTTGATGAAAGAATATTAAAGTAGGGAAGGGTGATTTGCGTCAAAATCAGTCCGGTAATGACAGCCAGGAAGCTGTATATGACAGATTCGAGTAAAAACTGTCTGATAATGTTGCCTCTCCCGGCCCCAATGGTTTTTTTTAACCCCACTTCCTTATCCCGGTTCATGGATTTTGCGGTAGACAGGTTAATAAAATTTATACATGCAATAAGCAGAATAAAAATAGCCAGGGCGGAAAAAAGATAGACAATCCGAATGTCCCCCCTGACCATACCGTCTTCAATTTTAGCTGACCTCAGATGGATATCCTCAATGGGTTGTAAACTATAACTGATACTTTTCAGAAAATCAACCAATGATTGACTGCCGGAGCTTTGGTAGGCCGGCACCAGGTATTTTGTGGTGATGTAGTCCAGCTTTTCTTCAAGAAGTTGTATGTTAGTTCCCGGCTTTACAAGTATGTATGTAGGGTAATTGGTTGCCAGCCAGTTATTTTGTTCTCCAGAATAAAAAATATTCGGATGTAATGCAATAAAGAAATTGAAGTCGAGGTGCGAATTGTCCGGAAAATCCTCAATAACACCTTTCACCACATATGGATATGATCGGTCATCGTTTAAAATTATCGTTTTACCGACTGCTTCTTCATTGGGGAAGTATTTGTTGGCAATTTTTTTTGTAATCACGATGGCATTCGGGTCCTCAAGCATATGACCGGCTTCTCCTTCGATGACCGGGATCTCAAGGACATCGAGCAACCCCTGATCTGCAAAAGCAAATCCGTCTTCTTCAGCATTTGAGAGGGTATTTTCCCTTCGGAAAAGGTTTTTACCGGCTCCGAAAAGCTCTTCAGAATTGAACTTACCTGCTTTTTCAATTTCAGGAAACTCATCCAGCAACGCCTTGGCAAATGGTGCCTGGAAATAAACATGGCTGATTTTATCACCATCATCATCCATATTTACAATGACCCTGTATAAACGATCCTTGTTAGCATAATGTTTGTCATAACTCATCTCATGCCGGACCCATAACAAAATAACCAGGGTACAGGCCAGTCCGATGCCCAGTCCCAGTACATTGATCACGCTGTAAACCTTGTTCTTACGGATATTTCTAAAGGCAATATTAAAATAATGTTTTAACATAGTTGATTCGTTTTATTATTCATAGCGTAAAGCATCTACCGGGTTTCTTGTTGCAGCTTTCCAGCATTGTAAACTAACAGTCACAATAGAAATAATGATTGTCAAAGCACCTGTGGCCATAAAAACCCACCAGCTCATTTCTGTTCTGTATGCGAAGCTTTCAAGCCATTTTTGCATTATATACCAGGTCAATGGCATGACGACAACAAAAGCAATGATTACCCATTTTACGAAGTCTTTGTTTAATAGCGTTAGCAGATCCATAACTTTAGCACCATTGACCTTTCTTATACCAATTTCTTTTTGTTTTTGTACCGTAGTGAACGAAACAAGCCCCAGCAATCCGATACAGGCAATGATGACAGCGAATAC
>JBNKDZ010000353.1:0-9629 GCA_050288525.1 Cyclobacteriaceae bacterium | reverse complement strand
CACTGATAAAAGGTTGACAGCAGAACTAATTATGGAAGACGTGTTATCACTATCAATAGCAGCTTGTAAAGCAGTGATTTCAGGTTCAATTTTTTTGGCGAGCTCTCCGGATTTCGTCAGGCCCTGAATAATAGCATTATTTGTAGCAATGGATGGAGGTAGTTGCAGTCCGAGCTTTACAAAAATATCGATTCCCAACAGATCCTTTAACGGTTCCAGCGTTTTTCCGAGCTCAAGGGCGATCGTTTCGAGTGTTCCTGCTTGGTTAGGCATTATTGTTTCGTTTATGTTTTATATTCTTTGCATTAGAAAAGGTTCTCTGATAATGAAATCCATGAGTTGATTTACAGACATGCCATCTTTTATTGCGTTCAATTCATCTTCGAATTTTTCCAGGTCTGCGTTAAACTCTTTCGATCCATATTTTTTCAGTATGGACATCAGGTTATAAATGCCATTTTGCAGCGAAACCCCGTCAACTTCTGTTGGTAGAGGAATGTCAGGTGAGGAAACAGATCGCAGGCCTACTCTGAACCATGCCGGTCCCCGGTTACGGTGCCATGTTGTAGCAACTTTTTTGTTCGTATTTATCAGCTTCTGAATAGCTCTGAAGTGTTTGAAAAACAACCTGTTAAATTCCGATCCCCGCTCAGTACTCAATACTCTTTCGCGAAGAATGGTAAAATCGTTATGTTCAGGCACTAAGCTCGTGAACGGAGTCGTTCCTGTCCCTGAAGAAGGTGGGTTTACCTCCGTAACATCATCAACTGAAGCTTTCGCGTCAAGCTTTCCTACTCCCCAGCCAAGGTCATCGTCAAGACTTCCGGATGGTTGTGACCTGGCATTATTAAACAAGTGTGACTTGATAGAATTGTGTGTCAGATTCCCTCCCTTTTGCATGATAAGGGCTATCACTCCCGTAACATGTGGAGCTGCCATACTAGTCCCGCTTTTTGTTACGTAATAATCACTGCAACAATCACAACAACAGGCAGCACACCCGTCAATATCTGCTTCTGCATTTGTTTTGCACGACATAATTCCTACTCCGGGAGCCGTAATTTCCGGTTTCATCCGAAGATCCAGAGTCATCCCGCGGCCGGATGACGCAGCAAGATCTCCTGATTCGTTGGAGTAAGAGCCTACTGTAACTACCTCCCCGGCTGTGGCTTCACTGGACAAGGTGTTCTGAACAGTAACATTATCCAAAAAATAAGGCGCTTTCCTGTCATGAGTGCTGCCATAGAGACAGAATGCATTAATAGCGGTAGCTGTGGAACCGGTGTCCTGGAGTTGTAATGTCCAATCTCCACTGGTATTATTACCGCTTGGTGGTGGTGTGATGGTAATTAGTATCCTGTCCGGATTGTTACTGATCCTGGCACTTCCGTTTGTTCCGTTTGCAGTGGTACTGGACCTTATTCCTTGTGCCTGATCGGTCCATTCAATCACGCCCGAAGTCCCGCTAACCGGTGAGGTTAATCGTGCCTGGATATTATTCCCCGAATAAACCACAGAAATAAACCTTGTTTCGGTATCATTCGGCAATATTTTGAATCGGATGGATAAGTCGGAAGAAGACCCTGCCGGAACAGTTCCTTTAGCATGAAAATTGCTGTTTCCCTCATTCCCGGCAGCAAAAACGATGGAGAATCCATTTGAATTATCAGTCAGCAAACTGTTCATATCCTGACATAATGTGGATGTGCCATCCATTTCATCGCTGAACAGTCCAAAACTACAGTTTATGACAGCAGGTTTTCCTAATGTATTAGCTTGCTGAAAGATATATGCAAGTGCATCCATTGTTCTGGAGGATGTTGATGGGGATGGGAGATTACTATCGCTGTCTGTCAGGCCAAACAGCCGTACTGCGATAATATCTGCTCTGGGAGCAATTCCGGTATATTTGTAGGTGCCACTACAGTTGCCTGCCTGCGAGCCATCACCGGCTGCGATTCCGGCAACATGAGTTCCGTGTCCGTTCTCATCCTGATGCCGTACATTTAGCGGTGGGGATTCCATCGTCAACGCATCATTGATATGATCGAACGTATACTCTACACCATACCCCAGTGGTCTGGGACCAATTGAATTATTAGGTATCGGATCCGGGGATGATTCTCCGGGTTGGGCAGTCGGGTCCAGGGTTTGATCCCATATACGCAAAATACGTGTTGTTTTATCTTCGTCATGATTTCTGAAGTTCTCATGCCTGAAATCAATGCCGGTATCAATTATCCCGATTATAACACCCTCACCGGTATAACCGGAAAAATCATCGCCTGAACGACTCCATACCTGATCAGCCTTAACATCAGGGGTACTTCCATCCAGTTGCAAAACGCTTTGTTTTTGTTTTTCAATAGAGAGAAGGTTCGGGTGACTGATCAGTTTTTCAAGCACACTAATTTTACAGCTTCCATATGAGATATTTTTTCGTGTTGACCCGGGTTCGTATCCAATATTGATCAACTCCTCAATATCCCCATTAAAGGTGATTGCAATATGTATCTGTTTTTCCGGTAGAATACGATCCCTGTCGGTTTCACTCAATGGCTGATCTTTATCTTTTGATTGTTTTAACAGTGAAAGTATTAGAATAATATCAGGACCGATTTTTTTCATGATTGCGTTGGCTAAATTTTACGTTGGTTAACACAAGGCCTTGTCAGAAGAGCACAATAACAATTTTGACCTTTTTATTCTTTAAATCAATCCCTAAAAATGGCGATTTATTCAGGCCTCAAAACATAAAATTTTTAGCATCAATCTCAAGATCAGGTACTATTTAATCCATCCAGATTATCCTTGATGCTTCCCTGATGAGCTGGGCAGTATTTTTTACCCGGAATTTCTCGATCAGGTTTTTTCGGTGAGATATGGCTGTGTGGTTGCTTATACACAAGCTATCTGCAATTTCTTTTGATGACATGCCGGTACCGATCAGTTTGAGGACTTCCAGTTCCCGCTTCGAAATGCTGGGCTCAACAGTTGATCTCGTTTCTTTGTCTCCGGATTTTATATTTACACACTCATTGAGATATTGACATATCGAATGATTCTCGGTAACATTATTTATCAGGCTAATTACAAATCCTTTTCGTTGAAATTCGAAATACTTCTGATCCTGGTTAATTACGATGTATTGCCCGTCATCACACGATATCCGGTAGGTGAAATTTATGGAATTGATACTTTGCGCCTCCATCTCCCGTAATTCGAACAGCTTTGTTTCTATATTTACCAGGTCATCCGAATGAATCAGCGATTTCCAAAAGGAAATATTCCCGATCAAAAGGTTGACCGGAGCATAGCCAAAAAGTTTGTTGTATGCCCTGTTGCAATAAATATACCTTTGTTGAGAAAAGCTGTACACGAATACCACCGTAGTTTGTAACTCGTTACATTGATTGAAGAACTGATCCCAATTGAAATACTGATCCTTGTCAATCAGTTCAGATATGCTTTTTGATTGATTAGTCATTGTGCAGCTAGTTGAATGTTAGGAGTTGATTATAGCCCTCTTAATTTTCAATCCGTATACGTTCTTTAATTGTGATGAATAGCATACGTCACCCACAGAATTCACCAATAACCTCTAATTTAACACAATTTCAGTTATTTAGTTATTAACGGTCATAATAATTAAATATTTCGTTTAAACAGCCATTATGATGCAAAATAACCATCAAAACGCCTGTAGTCTATCGATTAAAATTTTGTCGTTTTTTTGACTAAAACACCTAAAAACAGGATTGTATCGGATGGTTCTAAACTATCCAGTTATTTTTATTTTTGATTTTATTGCGATCATTTCTCCTAATAACCGGGTAATGTTGACCAACTCCGGCATAAAGGAACGCTCCATTTACAAAAAAGCCTTCTGTATTCTTCTATTGGTTCGATTTTCTCTGCTGACGAAGTTGTCGCGAGCGGGAACGCGTAAAAGATTTTTATATAATGGGGGTAATTAAAAATCTGTAGATCCAACCAATTCTATATTACAGACAAATCGATTTCTGATATAATTGTATACCCTGATGCTGATTTCAACAAATTAAGGAAAGCAGAAGGTGACATACCCATGTAATGTTGAAACTCTTTGATGAAATGGGATTGATCGAAATACCCTGAATCTACAACAACATCAGTTAGTCGTTCTGGTGCGTTTATCAATGATTTAACCGCTTTTCTGAATTTTATCAGGCGTTCGAATTTCTTGGCTGTAATGCCTACTATTTTGTTAAAATTACGATTTAATGTCGTATAGTTAGTTTTTGTTAATCTGCAAAATGTCTGTATATCAGATGCGTCTTCATTCGATTTCATAAATGAATAGAATTCCTTCACCAGCCTGGTTTCTTTCTCACGTTCCACACTGTAAATATGATTCAGGAATTGATAGGTTGCTTTGATTGTGGATGCATCATCAGGTGATTGTATTATTTTCTGAACAAAATGATCGTGCACAGCATCTGAATACGGAATGTTCTTATTCAAAAGCTCCTTCCCTTTTATAGGAACAAAGGGGTAAAGGCCGTTTCCATACAAACGTACTCCCAACGCTTTTGTAAAAGGAGGGAGCCTCAGATAAACAGGTTTCAACATAACACCTTCCAACCGGGTTTCTTTTACAAAACTTCCATTATGGGAATACCCTTTACCTTTTAATAAAAAAATCCAGTCTACAAACTGGTTAGGCGGAATAATGAGACTTACTTCTGCTACATATGTTTCAACAAACCACAATGATTCAATACAATTCTCAAACTGCTCAGGTTTGTTGTTTCGAAATGACCAATGTTTTGATTGTATGTCAGTTGAATGTTCATCCATCTGCTCTTCTATTCAGTTTCAACGTAAACAACCAATTAACGAAAAAATTTCAGTGTTGTTTTTTCTGAAATGTTATAATCTTTTGAATTGTGAGTATGACTTGTATCTATTGAGTGATGAATGGTTGAAAAATGATTAATACGGGGCTTTTTTCGATCCCTGAATTTGATGGGTGTTTAAAATTTACAATGAAGCTATTTGGGGAGAGTGTATTTTTGTAACGATAGGATGATTTTTTAGAAAATCATTAGCGCTCTAATAAACAAGACTGAAAATGAAAAGCACCATTCATATGGCAAAAGCCGGATTCAATGTTTTTATAAAGTAAAAAATGAAATACGATAAAACCATTGCTGTGGCATTTGCCGCACTTACCATTATTTTCATTTTACTGGTGATGAACAACCAGCTGTTTTTCGACTGGGTGTTCGAACGTCATCACAATCAGCTGAGCTGGTATATTCGCCCGCTGTTTTTAATTCCGTTTTGTTACTTCGCCTATAAACGGAGCTGGACAGGCGTAATGGCAACCGTTTTTGCCTTGTTCACCAGTATGTTTTGGTTCAATAAACCGGAAGTAATAAACGAACAGGTAGCGGGGTTTCTTCAATACGAAAAAGAGTGGCTGACCAAATCATGGGAACCCCATGATGTATTGTTGGCCCTGACAGTTCCTTTATCCTTTTTCATATTGGCATTGGCCTTCTGGAAAAGAAGCTTATGGATGGGGTTGGCAATTTTAATACTAATGGCAACCGGTAAAATTCTTTGGAGCATTCAAAGTGCCGGAGAATCAGGGAAATCGATCGTTATCCCGGCAGTTCTGGGATTAGCCGTTTGCGTTGGACTGATTTTGTATGGATACAAACGATTAGAAAAGAAAAAGAAAAATTGACGCTTACAATGAAATTCAGAATACTTCTTATACTCATTACCTTTATTCGATTCTCAGCACATGCTCAAACACAGATTCCCAACAGCAATTTTGAAAGCTGGACGCTTCACGAGGAAGGAATAGCGGGTGGTGGTGATTACTGGATGCCTGATGGTGGCTGGTGTGAAAACATGAGCAATAGTGCGATACGGTTCTATATCGGCAAGGGCTTTTTTTACCGGTACGAAGAAAGTGATGCTAATGGATATGCCTTAAAACTAGCATCAGGAGGGATGGACGGATTTAACCGGTTCCGATGCGATCAAGTACCTATATTGCTCAAGGGACGTTACAAATTTTCGGATAATGGCTGTGACGATTTTACCATAAACGCCTATGCCGTAAACATTGCCGATACCCTGACGTCTGAACAGTTGTATCAAGGGAATGTACACAGTTCGGCAAAGATCTTTGCTGCCCCGATCACCGAATCTTTTCAAGACTTTGAAATTGACCTTACCGAATTTAAAGATGTTGATATCGATTACTTTGTTATATTGGTTAAAATAGACATAAATGGCTCTTGTGTAGAATCTTCCCCTTTGGGTGATATCAATAAAAACGATCCTGAAGGATTTGCGGTTATCGATGATCTGGAACTGGTTTATGACATACCAACATCGGTTAACGATGAATTTGATGAAAGCGATGTAATGGCCTTCCCGAATCCAACCGACGGACTCATTAATTTAAAGATAAATAAAACCGGAACCGATGCCTATATCCGATTATTAGATGTTGTTGGAAACATGCTTATTGAAAGAAAGGCAAAGGGAGATGTGACACAGTTAGATTTAAAAAACATTACTCCGGGCATCTATTTTTTACACATCAGGCAAGACATGAAAGAGAAGACAATAAAAATTGTTAAACAATAGTAATGAACTTTTGAATAAACAAAATTAAAAGAACCCTTTCGCGAAACGACTTCTACATTTTTGAAGGTGGCTGTGTGTTGTTTTCAGATCTTTGAATAAGACAAGGTAAATAATGGAAATGATATCTGATAATTCAATGAATTAAAATTGGATAATTCAATCATCAACAATGATACATTGTAGCAGAAATGCCATAAATTGAAATACGTTTATCAAAAAAACTTGACACTTCATGTAAAATAATTTTACAGTCATATTCGTGCTATAGTGGCAAAATGAATCCAGACAGTTGATTACAAAACTGGTATTATAATTGCCAAAAAGAAGTTGATGTAAGAACAAATAATTAAATTATTAAGATCCTGGCATGAACTTATTATCCTTAAAACTTTCTTATAGAAAGCTAAAGCAGAACAAAATATACACAACAGCCAATTTATTGGGCCTGGCTGTTGGATTTGCTGCGTTTATTTTGATTGGTCTTTTTATCCGCTATGAATTTAGCTGGAATAAAAGCAATGAAAACTACAACCGGATGTACCGCATTCAGCGCAATGTAACCAATGCCCGGTACGTTACGAGTGGTAACAATATTTCGCCACATACCCGTGCCATAACCGCCCAATTAATAGAAGGAAAGTTTCCTGAATTTGAAAAACTTACCGTGATCAGGGAGAACGGATCAACATTTCTGGGAACCGATGATCAACACCTTGTTTGTGAAGATGACGGAATTGCTGCAGACACCTGCTTTTTTGATGTTTTTTCGTATTTGTTCCTCGAAGGCAATAAAAATACGGCATTAAACCAACCTTATTCCATTGTATTGTCGGAAACTGTGGCCCGGAAACTATTTGATAACGCCAATGTAGTGGGGAAATCAGTTATCCTGGAAAAGAAATACCCGTTGACCGTAACCGGAGTTTATAAAGATTTGCCGTTTAACAGCAGTATCCGTCCCTCGTATATCCTGTCGTTCTCAACATTAAAGCCTTTGCATAACATAGAACGTTCGTCGTTATGGGCGGGTGATTGCATGACGTTTGCCTTGCTGAAACCCGGGATAAATGAACAAACTGCCGAAAATAAAATCAAGCATCTTTTCAAAAGTTATGAAAGCATAAAGCATATTGAATTGCAGTTGTGTCCGCTTTCAAAAGTATACCTGAGCCACAACGATCAGAATGATTACCTTATCGTATTGAAACTTTTCGGTTTAATTGGACTTTTCATTCTTATTATGTCAGGGTTCAATTACCTCAACCTTTCGTTGGCACAGTCCTCAATGCGCGGAAAGGAAGTGGCATTGAAAAAAGTTGTTGGCGGCCGGAAACAAGCTTTGATTTTCCAATTTTTAGGAGAAACAATAAGTATTTCGCTTATTGCATTGACGCTGGCAGTGATATTGTCAAGTCTTTTTTTGCCTGTATTCAATAAAGTTGTAGATAAACAAATAACCTTTAGCCTGTTCGCCGAATGGCAATTTGTATTGCTGATGTTAGCAGTTGCACTTATAACCGGGATATTGTCGGGAATTTACCCGGCGTTTTTTATGGCTTCCGGCAAAATAACAACCCTGTTTAAGGCTAATTTACTAGGGAAAGAACGGAATTTATTTAGTTTGAAAAAAACCTTGGTGACATTACAATTTGCCGTCTCTTTATTTCTGATTGTTTTAACTGCCTCCTTTTCGTTACAAATCCAGTACATTACTCACAAAGACTTAGGTTTTTCAAAAGAAGGATTACTGTATTCCCGGATTAACATCTCAAAAGACAACGTTTCTTTTTCCCAATTACGCGAAAGGCTGATGAAGCATCCTGAAATACTTGATGTTTCCTTGTCTGAAAATTTTCCGTTTGTGAGACAAGGGGGAGGCACCACCAACTGGGAAGGCGGAAATCCGGAGGAAAAAGTAACCTGCCGATATAATACCGTTAGTGATAATTATTTATCGATGCTGGGAACAAACCTGGTTACCGGACGCAACTTCAATTCCTCTTTCACTGGCGATGCCGGAAAGAGTTGTATTATTAATGAAACCGCGGCAAAATGTTTTGGCTGGGACGATCCTGTCGGGAAACGCATTAACGATAACCGGCTGACCGTGGTTGGCGTAGTAAGGGATTTTGTATATAGTGACATGCACAACCCGCTTGAGCCCGGGATTTATATTCTTTCGCCAGATGTTGTTACAGGCGACCGGATACTTTCATGCAGAATAAATGCGACAGACGAAGTCGCTGTTAAGACGATAATCACTTCGGAACTCGAAAAAACATTTCCGGACGATCCGTTTGAAATAAGCGATTTATCAGTTGCTTTTGCCAATGAAAATAGTTTCCGGATATATCAGTCAATAAATAGTTCTTTGCTGTTTTTTACAGTGCTGAATATTTTACTGGCTATTGTTGGGGTATTTGGACTGGTCGCTTATACTGTTGCCAAACGGACCAAAGAAATTGGTATTCGGAAAATTAACGGAAGTTCACCCGCAGGAATCTTCCACATACTCAATCACGATTATTATTGGCTGTTACTCGTTGCATCACTAATAGCCTTTCCTACAGCATGGATGACGTATATGTCAATACCGAGCGCCAACAAATATCCGGTCCAGTTGTGGGTTCTGGGATTGAGTGTTCTTATTCTATTGCTGATTGTGTTGGCAAGCACCTGTTATTTAACTATAAAAGCAGCGACCAGAAATCCGGTAGAGGCACTGAGGTATGAATGATAAAACTGCAAGATAGTTAGTTTTTCAGTTTGAGTTAGAGTGTGAGTCTGGAGGGGCAAAAAGATCAGGGTGTACGCTTTTCGCTTATGCTAAAAACATACACCCTGATCTTTTTTTGTGAACCCGGAGGGATTCGAACCCCCAACCTCCTGATCCGTAGTCAGGTGCACTATCCAATTATGCTACAAGTCCAATCATTTATATTTTCCTTCTTATCCTTCTTAGCAGCCATCCGTCGGTT
>JBNKDZ010000352.1:0-8302 GCA_050288525.1 Cyclobacteriaceae bacterium | reverse complement strand
ACTATCAAAAGATCAGGCTGAAAAGCAACTTTTGCTGGCTCGTGAACTCAATAGCAAAAAATATGAAATCCATGCTTTACTCAATTTAGGATTATCTTTTAACCGCCTCGTCTCGGATAATGTAAAACCTCTGGATTATTGCAATGAGGCTATGGAAAAAGCCCTGGCTGAAGGTGCGGCTGGAGAGATAATCCGCTCCTACTCGGTTAAAGCCACTATCTACAAGGAAACAGGCAACAACTATGAAGCGCTGGAAAATCTGCTGGAGGCTCAGCAACTGGCCGAAAAAAATAAATTAACAGGATTGATTGTTGATATTCTTCAACAGGAAGCCAATGTTTATCTGGATCTTACAGATTACAATATGGCTGAAGATTGTTTGATGAGAGCATTAATCCTGGCTAAAAATCTTAATTGTGAACAGGGAATTGCCGACATTCATGAGATTTATGGGCGTTTTTACCATTTGAGGAATAATTTCAAAAGTTCACTGGCTCATTATAAACTGGTCTATGAATACTATAAAACAACAGATGACAACTATACCATTGCCAGATGCTTCCACAACATCGGTGAGGGGTATCATGCATTAAACAAATTCAATCTCTCCATTCAATATCATAACAAGGCCCTTGAAATACGAAAATTAACAAGTGACATAACCGGAATTGCAGAATCCCACATCCTGATCGGTAATTTGTATACAGATAAAAAACAATTTCAAAAAGCAATTGATCATTTGATAACGGGTCTAAAATATGCACAAATGGTCAATTCGAAGGAGCTTATCAAAGAGTGTTATAACAACCTTTACTATGCATACGTCGCTCTGAATGATTTCAATAAGGCTTATTTCTATAAAGATAAATATGCGGCCATCAGCAGATTGATCTATATGGAAGCAGGAGAAAGAAAAATCGAAGCACTTACCTCCAAATATGAGATCGGCCAACGCGAACAGGAAATACGTTTTCTTAAAGACAAATTCAGCACTCAGCAACGCGCGATTGACCGAAGCAGGATGTATAATATGACCATGATATTCCTGATTTTTTTGCTGATCATTTTTGGCGCTATTACATTCTATTTGTACCGTGAAAAGCGCAAATTCAATACCCGTCTAAAAAAGATAAACAATAAAGTGGTCCGCCAGAATCATGAACTCAGAGAAATCAACAATACAAAAGACAAATTTTTTTCGATTATTGCCCACGACCTGAAGGGTCCTCTTAATTCTATGACCTCTTTCTCTGAACTGCTAATAAACCATACCAGTTCCATGAGTCCGAAAGAAATAAAAATAGTTGCAAAGGATCTGAATCAGTCTCTGAAAACCATCTATTACCTTATGGAAAACCTGTTTGCCTGGGCTCGTTCACAAACCGGCAAAATAGACATCAATCCCGAGCCGTTTAATATTTCAGAAGCACTTACCCACAGCATACATCTTCTTTCAAATTCAGCCCAGAATAAAGGCATAAAAATAAATGTTGCTAAAGATGAACATGCAGAGGTGTATGCTGATAAAAATTCTGTCATGACCATTCTCCGAAACCTTATTTCAAATGCCATAAAATTCACAAAACCCGGAGGACTGATCCTGATAACTGTTGATGCTGGTAAAGATGATGCTGAAATATCTGTTGCGGATAATGGCGTTGGAATGAGCCCCGAATATCTCAGAAAACTATTTGATATAAGTGTAAAACACCACACAAACGGCACCAATAATGAAAGAGGCACCGGATTAGGGCTGGTGTTATGCAAAGAATTCGTTGAGAAAAACGGTGGTGAGATCCGTGTATCAAGTGAAGAAGGAAGAGGATCGACGTTCTCCTTTACCCTGCCCAGATATGTCGGATCGCTGGTAAATGCCTGACCGACAAAATTCAGGCTTTAACCAACATTCTTTTTAATAAATTTTTTCAACGTTCCGTTATCCTTCATTTTAATATACTTTTCTATTTCTTTGATTTCAGGAATAATATGTCTGTTTTTGTTATAAAAAGTTATTACAGATTCAATACCTGCAAGGTTGCCTCCTTCTTCATCATCAAATTTCCTGGATTCCAGAGAATATTTCGCCCAGCCTCCCATAAATATCAAGGTTAGTTCAGGAGCATTTTTCGAAAAGTTGACGATTTTTCCATTCACATTAATGATAACATCAGGACTCCCTACCAACCATTTTAACAGAAAGGCACTTGCTGATTTCCCTTTTTCTCCTTGTTCATCCATAGGGGTGCTCAGCATCCAGTTCACACAATTGATAACTTCCTGCTCATAAGGTGCATAATCATCTGCGGTCTTAAATTCATAATTTTCCGGCACTTCAAAGGACTGCGAAAAAAGATTGATTTGTGCCAGAAGGAGGATAACAACAAAAATGTATCTCATGGTAATTAGTATTTAAAATTGGTTTATTATTGCTTTGGCTCTTCCCAGATCTTATCCTTTTTAAGAAAACTTTCCAGTCGTTTTCGCATACCCGGCGAACTTTTTTCGTATACCGGCGAGTTGCCTTTCTTTTCGGGGAAGGTCTCCATATGTAATGTCTGTGTCGGAAATGCAAAATTTATACCCAGTTCTTCTGCCAAACGTATTACTTCAATTAGAATTTCATGTCGTGCCTTCAATTCCTGAGGCCATCCCGGCACATCAAAGAAAATATAGAACATAATATTCAGGGAGAAATCTGCCATATCGTTGAGGTAGATATTGTAGTAATCCTTACGGGTATGCGGATGTTTTTCTACGATCTGCCTTAGTCCGTCAACAAATACATTTATCAGATCCGGAGGTGTGTCGTAGGTTATGGCAATATGGGTGTAAAACCTTCTGTACACTCTAAGGCCATGATTATCGACAGTGGAGTCGGCAATCATGCCGTTAGGCACATAGGTCACCGAATTGCGGAATGTACGGATCCGGGTTGCCCTGAAACCTACCTCCTCGACTGTTCCGTCAATATTTCCGGATGTAATCCAGTCCCCTATCTGAAAGGGTTTGTCAATAAATATCATGATGGAACCGAAGAAGTTTTTAATCGTATCCTGGGCAGCAAGAGCAAAGGCCAAACCTCCTATGGACAACCCTGCCAGAAGCGGAATGATATCAACATTCAGATTTGACAAAATAGCCAGAGCGCCAATAATTACTACAAAGATCTTGAGTGCTTTCTTGATCAGGGGCACTAACTGGTCATCCAGCGTGCTTTCGGTCTTCTCAGCCATTTTAGTAAGATATTCTCCCAGAATATCTGCCAGCTTATAGAATACGATTGTAGCAAATACAGGCCATATAGCTTTAAGGGCTATAAGAATATAACTGTTAAGCTTTAAAGGAAGCTGAAGTACCGGTACAAGGATCAGCAAAATCGGGAAGAGGATCAGAATACTCAGCGGACGGGCTACCGGCGCAATATAATCTTTTGCCACCTGTTTTCTCCCCTGCCGGATCAGAAAGCTCATGATAATCCTCTCAATAACAAAGGTAAACAGCTTGTGTGTTATCAAGCTTAACAGAATTATGATCAGAATTCCGACATATTGCCAGATCTGCAGACCAAAATACTTCTTGCCGCCCATCTTCGGCAAAATTTTCAGAAGTTTGTCTGAGCCTAAGGGGTATAGCTCCTTATGGATGCCATCAATATGTTCCAATGTTTCATTGCTATACATCCACCTGGCTCCGTATCGCTCCAGATATATCTCCGGGTATTTATGGTTTATGATGTAGATGTGCTTCTCAGCTATCGAATCCAGATAGTTACTTTCTTTTGGAAGGTCTTTAAGGGTAATAATTATGCCTGCCGCCTTATAGATCTGCATCAGTTTGACAGCATATTCTTCCGATTTTTTCGTACTAACACCACTTAACCGAAATGCTTTTGCGGCAACCTCAGGCCTGTAATTATCTTCCTGAAGGTTTTGCAGGTGCAGCCGGATGGTATTGTAGGGAGAAGATAGGTTATAGGAAGCTGCATTTTGTGCATTTAAAAGCACACATTGAAAAAGAAATATGAAAATTAAGAATGTGATCCTTTGTTTTTGGTTAAGCATAAGCTAATCGTGTTTTGATATTATTTGAATGTACTTACTGAGAAACTGTTATGATAACATTTATACAAGAAATACTCATTATCTCTGGAAATATATAAAAGTCCGACCGGGAAACTGCTTTCAAGTGGTTCAAATGTTATCAGTTCTCCTTTACTGTCGTAAACATATGAGAATTCCTGATCGAGATCCGTAACAATAAATATCTGATTTGACGAACTGAAATTATAGTACTGCGCAATGAGATTGCCGGAGGTGATCAGCTCTTTACCCATGATCATCTCACCATTCCTGTCAAGTATACTGATTTTGTTGTATTCCTGCCGTATTATCACAAAATTCTTACCCAGGGCATCTGCAACCAGTCTGAAGGAACTCTCTTTGGTAGGCTTGACCAGTTGTTCTCGTTTAAGGACTTTTCCCAACAGGTTAACTTCGATAATCTCTCCATTGTCCGTCACGGTAATCAGGCGGGTGCTTTCAAAATCGTTGTTAATGGAACAAAATACCGGGCTACTCACCTTTGAGCCGACGTCTATCGGGAAGCCTGACATCATTTCACCCCTCCGGTTCATGACATTCAGCACCCCTTTTTCCTGCATGGCAATCATACAATCACCTCCTTTTACGCGCACATGATATCCGGGAGCCGACAGCCTGCCACCCAGTTTTTTGGGATTCCAGCCATCGAGAAGATTTTTTTCTTTGTCGTACAGATAGATGTTTCCTTCTGTATCAACAGCCATAAACCGGTATTTTTTTGAATTGTCGTAATCGATAACATTCAGGTGCTCAATATGAACACCTTCGTCCAGTCGGATGGGATAATTCTCCACATAGTCACCATTCCTGTCGAGAAGGTGTATCTTATTGGCTGTAGCAAACAAATACTGAAGTTTGGAATTTTTATAGTAGTCGATCTGATAAATATCCGTTGTGATCCGTTCACGGATACTGTCCGCCCATAGAATTTCCCCTTCCGGAGATATCTGATAGAGCAGGGAATTGGCATCCTGCACCATGGTCTCAAACTTATTGTTGTTATGATTCCGCACGATGTATGGCTTGGTCACGATATCTGAAATAGCAAAAGCAGCCTGTAACTTGTCGAGCCGGTTTGCTTTAGGCTGCACGGGATTCGGAGGCTGATGGCTTATGGCAGCGCTGGTATAAAATCTGTTGTCGAGATTACTGATCTGAAACGCAATGCGGTCGTAGGCTTTGAGCTCCCGTTCATAATGGGTAAATATGGATTTCCAGTCTTCATTGAGACTCTCCAGCAACGATTTCCAGCACAACTCCGTATTGAGCATAATGCTGAAATTCGCTTCTCCGAGCGTGTTTTCAAGAAATATATTCTGCCGTACAGATTTGCCCCAGATATTCTCATCCTCTACTTCCTGAACCAGGTATTTGACGGTTTGCATTTTATTGCCAATAATCAGATAATCGTCGTACAATGTGATAAACGAATTGTCAAACCCTGAAAACATCTTTCCAAAGATATATGTAGGGAACTCAACAAAAGGCAGCTGGATTATTGGCTGCTCGTTAAAGATCTCCACGTATAATGAATCCCCGTTGCTTTCGCTTACCTTTTCAGCCATTTTCCGCATTTCCTCAAACGCCAGATACTTGTCGGTCACTTTGACAAAGATCAGCTGGTCATCCTTACCAATCTCTTCCGTTTCAAGCAATGCCATGGCTGCTTCATTACCAACCCAATCATATGAAAGCTCATGCTCTTCGCTGAAAGATAATGCTGCCTGAAACTGAGCATTATCCGTGACAGACCAGTATTTGAGCAGGTTGTCCTGCCATTTTTTAAAGTCGCTGAAGGTGAAATGATAGAGTACAGCGGTTCGGTTAGGCAACAATTCGGTGATTTTGATCCTTCCCGGATTCTGGTTTTCGAAGGTTGCGATAAAATTGGCTTTCTTGGACGGATCGGGGATGCTTGATCCATTGAACAACAGTTCATGCTCCGTAATCTTCAGATCGAGGTATGTGTCACCTGCGAAATAGGCAAAGTCTTTTAATTCCTTTGATTTTCCCGGCAGTAAAAAGGTAGACAACAGATCGGGAAGTCGTCCAAAATCGAGGTAGATATTCCCCTCATCATTTTCCAGCTTGGAGATATTTCCAAGCGATGTTATGCGTTCACCAAAATTATCTTCATACCCGCTTTCAATATTCCGGATAACATCTTCCACTAAAAAGGGTGTATAGCTGCCGATAAGCACCCCTTTATGAATGAAGTAGGTGAATAACCCGTTATCATTTTTATTTTTCAATTCCTGAAGGGTATAGTCCTGATATACACGTGTTCCGGATTTTACCAACCTGTTCTTCAGGATTGCTTGCCGGATCTTCTGGAATGCTTTGTTGCCATCGTCGTTGAGATCGAGAAAAAACAAAAAGTCAAATTTCTTTGATGACACAATATGCACCGAGGTGACGATCGTTTTATTCCTGAACAGCTTGTCCAGCGACCCGTCCTTTCCACTCAGGCTGTCTGCCATCTCCAGGGATTCTTTCCAGGCACTGAAGTAGGGCATCTCCTGAAGGGTATTCCAGACAGGCTTCCCAAGCATGCCGTTCCAGTTGTCAATAATATTCTGATTTTCATAGGCCAGCACGGCATTTCCCGGAATGAGCTTCCAGATATCGGCCTTTTGCTCATAAAATTTCAGAACATAAACCACCAGGCCAATGAATAAAATGGCTCCAATACTAATGAATATTTTAACAGATCTTTTCAAAACGATTGATATCGAACTATATTTATTTCACCAAAAATATTTATCAAAAAGGTCAAAACATAATTTGCCCGTGATCTTTTCGCAACTTAATCAAAATACATTGTATATTGTCCGTTAAGATAATCAAACAATCCATGTCCACAAAATCATACGATGAAAACAGAAAAATACACGATATTGACTCCGGGAGGAATTCAGTTGCATGCGCTCTGCCGAAAGCCTGAAAAACCAGAAGCCATGTTGTTTTTTGTACATGGACAGGGTGAATCAGGAGAAACTTACAAAGAGATGTCCCGTTATTTTGCCAAACACAATATTGCCTCCTTCGCCTATGATATGCGGGGCCATGGCAAATCGGAAGGAAAACGCTCCTCCCTTCATTCTGTCGAACAATTAATCGCCGACATGGAACGTTGTCTGATGAAAGCGCGGAGCTGCTATACCGAGTTGCCCATTTTTGTACTTGGACATAATATTGGAGCCCATATTGTGGCCGGATATCTTATGAGGCTAAAATCAAAGGAGATCCGGGGAGCCATCCTGTCATCCCCCTGGATCAAGCCAAACATCAGTGTCTCTTTATGGAAAAAAGTATGTTGCTTCATGTTAAGCAAACCGTTTACCCGATCAAAGATCAAACGGGACGACCAACAGATACTTGACGAGCCCTGTGACATGCATGTTCAGTACAACCTTTCGTTCTCTTTGTTGCAATCATTCGGGAAATCAAGCCGGTTCCTGATGGATAACTCCTATCACGGACAGATCCCTGTGCTGGTATCCCTGGGCAGCAACGAGAAAGAAGCTTCGTTAAATGCTGCAAAGAAGTTATTCCTGAATTTCAAGGATGTTGGAAAATTTAAGGTCTGGGATGATATGGATTATAACTATCTGCAGCATAGCACCCGAGTGAAAATATATGATTACCTGCATGATTGGATACAAAAAAATATGTAGATTTGTTCGAAAAGGAACGATCAAATAGCAATTAATAGATTGAAATATTTTTTAGTCATAGTTTTTATTATAATCAGTCAATATTCGTTTTCTCAGGATATTCAACCTTCAGGAAATAAAATTTTCAACATCACCCAGGTGGGATATGGAAAAGGTATTGGAAAAATCAATCTTGAAAATAATAATGGTTTGCGAAACGAAGGCTATTTTGTTCGGCTAAGAACCACTTTTGGGTTTAATGTTTCCCCGCAACTGTCTCTGGGACTTGGATTCGGGCTTGATGGATACCATTCTCCATCCTATAACACAGCTCCTTTAATTCTTGATGCACATTATTATTTCAAAGAATCTAAGAATTGCTTTTTTGTTTCCTATGATGCAGGTTATTCATTGAAACTGTCAGATTCTTTTAAAAAAGGACAATACCATAGCTTTAATGTAGGTTATAGGATAAAAAAGGGTAAAAAAATTCAATGGCTACCTTCTCTGGGATTTGATTTTCATCAAATAAAAGACAGTGATTTT
>JBNKDZ010000351.1:0-5780 GCA_050288525.1 Cyclobacteriaceae bacterium | reverse complement strand
CTGTGGATTTTCAATAGCGTATCCGGCATTGACATGGTATACGTTGATAAAGTCCTTTTTTTCAATCGTTTTCGAACATCCGTCTTGAATAGCTGTAAGTCGAATATCATATGTGCCGGGTGTAAATAAAATATGCGGATTTTCTTCGGTAGATGTAATCCCGTTTCCAAAATCCCAAATCCACTCAGATGCTCCGGATGAGAGGTTTGAAAATGTTACTTCAAGAGAATCACACCCTTCGCTGGAGCCGATAATGTCAAAATCTGGTTGTGGCTGGTTTATAATGATTGTCTCTGGGACGGGATATATTTTTTCACAACCATTATTGTCTATGGCATAAAGGTTAATGTTATAACTCCCGGGGGCGCTATACGTATGGATCGGAAATTCTGCTGTTGTAACGGTTCCATCCCCAAAATCCCATTTATAATCCCGGAATCCGGAAATGTTATGTGAAATCCCGATTTCCTGATCTGAACAGGAGATTTCCGGTAATCTGAAATCCGGGAATGGATTCCCGGCTGTAATATTATTGACAAGACGGTTCATGCACCCGAGCGAATCCGTAGTCGTGAGATCTATCTGGTAGCCGCCATCCTTACTTAAATGTGTTTCGAACATCCTTTCATTCGAAACAAATGCTTTATCTATTTTCCAAAGCCATGATTCCGACATATTGGTCTGATCTTCGAACGAAATGTCAACCCCATCGCACTTCGATATTACCTCAAATGTAAAATCCGGTTTCGGATCGTGTATGGTGATTTTCAGATAATTGACCAGACTGTCGGTATAGGAATCGTGAATGGCATATAGACTTACAAAGAACGTTCCCGGTTCTGTGTAGGTATGGAACGGGTTTTTTTCGGTTGAAGAGGTGTTGTCGCCAAAATCCCAAATCCAGGTATTTGCATGTGTTATCTGGTTATAAAATGCAAGTTTAAAAGGCACCGAACAGCCCGTGATCTCCTGTTGATCGTACTCAATCGGGATTCGGACGGGAATAGTATTTGTTGTGTCGGAAACAAGTGAATCAGGTTGGTTATTCCCAACAGATGTTGTGTCAGGTAAGCCTGTTCCGGCATTGCCGGATGTACCGGTTGTGTCTGCAGGGTTGGTCTCGGTACATCTCTCGAAAGGTATATTGATCATAAATGCCTTGTTGGAATTACACCCGTTGTTGTCTGAAATAAATAATTTCACCAGATATAATCCCGGGGCATCGTATAAATGGTGTGCGCTGTCACCCACAAAAAAATGGCCATCTCCGAAATCCCATTTGAATCGGGCTGAATCTGTTGACTGAGTAGTCATCGATACGGATGGTTGGGGACATGAATATTCTTCATAGAAAACAGATTGATCCGGTATATCATGGACCTTTACCTTGGCATAATCTGGTATCGTAGTCAGGCATCCACGGTTGTTTTTTGTTTTAAGGCTTACGGTATACACCCCTGAGGAAGTATATTTATGGGAGGCGTCTTTTTCAGTTGATATGCCTCCGTCTCCAAATTTCCAATCCCAGAAGTCGTTGCCTGCGACGTCTGAAAATTTAACGGTTTCATTCGGGCAGATAAGGATATCTTTCGGACGGTTATAAAGAATTGCAGTATCATAAACATTGATCATGCCCTCCATATACAGTGTGTCCGGACATCCGAACTCATTGGTAAAGGTGACATATACATCATGACTCCCTGGTTCGGTGAATGTGATAACGGGCTGGCTACTGTTTGATTGTTGTCCGTTGCCAAAATCCCATTGAAAATCAGAAGCATTATCAATACTTAATCTGAAGTCAGTAGTTAACGGGACACAACCGGATTTTGAGGAACTTAAAATCGAGGCTTTACTGTTTTTGACAGTTATTGCACTGTCGAGATATATTTCACTGACACATCCCGAAGCATGATATGTCGTTGATTTTATCGGATATATTCCCGGTTTTGTTAATACCAATGCAGGCGATTGCTCATTTATTGTTTGGTCGTCTATCTCCCAGGAATAGTTTATTGCGTCACCCGTCTCATTAAGCAATTGAATTTGAAGTGGGACGCATCCAACAGGGTTTATTATTTTAATGTCTGGCTTATCACTATCTGAAACTATGATCAATTCCTTGTATTGTTTCAGACGCGAACATCCGTTTTTATCTGTTACATTGATTAAAATGTCGTAAACGCCGGTCGTGCTGAAAATATGTTCAAAATCTCCGGAAGAATATTGAGAATTATCTACTTCCCACAGGATAGAAGCTGTATTGGCAGTCTCATTCGTAAACTGAACCGATTGATCTTTACAAATAACTGTATCAGATACTGAAATATCAATATCCGGGATCTGATGAACATTGATGAATTTCTCTTTTTTAATGTAAGCACTACATCCGTTTGTGTTGGTAACATTCAATGATATCGTATAGGTGCCGGGGGCCTTATATTCATGAAATGGGTTGGCATTTACAGAAGTACTGTTGTCACCAAATTCCCAGAAATACGATTCATATTGTTGATTGGCTGACAGGCGGGCATAGGGATAATCCGAACAAAGGTTTTTGTCTTCAGCGGAAAAGTCCAGGCCTTCTATCTGATCTACAGTTATTTTATTTTCAAGTACAGCGGCATCAAAACAGCCGGCCTCATTATAACTGATTAATGCGACCTGATATGAGCCGCCATTTTTGAACGAATGAACAGGATCTTTTTCAGACGAAGTTGTACCGTCCCCAAAATCCCAGTAATAGGTTTGCGCCTCTCTTGAATAATTTGTTAAAGTGACGGAATCGCCATTACAGATAGTGTGTTTGTCAATTGTAAAGGCAGCCTCAGGTTTTTTCAATACCTGAATGCTGCTCTCAGATCGCACGATAGTCGAATCTCCGTTATTATCGATCAGAGTCAATATTACATCATAACTGCCCGGTTTTTCAAACATAATTACCGGTTGCTCTTTATTGGAATTTATACCATTACTGAATTCCCAGTAGTAGGTTTTGATATTGTTTGCATTTGTTGAAAAGGAGACCCTTAACGGAGGGCATCCGATGTCTTTTGACTTGAAAATTTCAGGTGTTTGACTGAATGCCGGGTAAAACGATAATAATGACAATAAACAGAGGATGTTAAATTTAGACATGTCAATGGAGGGTTTACTGTAATACAAGTATGTTTCCTGATTTTTGGAGTTTGCCGAATTCTTTACCAAATGCAACAACCTCATAACTATAGGCACCAAACGGAACAAGCTTGCCTTTATATTTTCCGTCCCATTTGTCATCTACCCGCTCTGATGAAAATACAATTTCTCCCCACCGGTTATAGACGATTAGCCTGCATGACTCAATGCCTTCTCCAACAATGCCAAATGTGTCATTTAAACCATCATTATTTGGTGTAAAAGCTGACGGAAGATACATTTTGACAGGTAAATACAGATTAACCTCGTTTGAAACACTTTGAATCGTGTTGTTCTTTGCCTGAATAGCTACAATCCTATACGTTTTGGCTGGATTTTGTGCTTGTTGACCTTTTGCTGAATAAACTAACAGTATTAAAATCAAAACTATTCCATATCGCCTCATATCTTCAGTTATTTGATTTATATCGTAAAATATATAAAAATAACTATTTGTATATGCGATTATTAAGTATTTGATAAAATAGGATAAATACCTAATAAAGAATAAATAATAACTTGTTTAATAGGTGTTAAATTAAGATATATAACATATTAATAGATTATATGCTGTTTAAATGGTTGATTATTGTACTATAAATAAGTATTATAATAAATTCAAAAAATACATTAAATAAAGTTGTAAATAACAAAAAAAAAGGAGATTTTATTTTTAAATCTCCTTTTTTCAAATAGGATTGTAATAAATAGAAATGATGTTTGGCTGATAAAATATTTATCTGAATAATGTCTTGTAAAATTCGGGACACTTTCCTCTATATCTCGAATCTTTATTGTATTCTTTTGGTTTCTTTTTAAACGAATATGTTAATGTTAACTCATGTGTGTTTCCATAATAGGATGAAATTGTAGTAACACCCACATCATAGCTGTAACCTATCTTGAAGGGTTTGGCATGGATACTCATGGTCAATATTACGGCATCCTTAATCCGGTACCATATACCGGACATCCATTTCTCATTTGTGATAAACAATCCCGGGCTAACATAATTGAAGTTTCCTTGTCGTTCATAAATGATATTTGGTGACAGGGAAATGGATCTTATGGCATCGAGTTCGATCAAAGATCCGGCATGGAAGGTGTATTTAACCGGTAACCGGTACATATCACTTTCGTCAAACCCTTCTGCCGGACGGTTAATGTGATTTATTGAGATGCCGCCATAAAGTTTTTCGGAGTAATACAGTATGCCTGCAGAGATGTCGGGATTTATAGTTTTATTATTGTCTACATTTTCCTCTGTAGGATTAATGTTTCCGTATCTGTTGTCGAGCTGATCTTCAAAAATAAGGTTTGAAAGATCAATTCTTTTTTGATATATACCAAATTTCAACCCTAGTCCTATAAACTGATGTTTGTTTATTTGTATCCGGTGCGCAAACGAAGAAGAAATGATCGATTGTTTGATCAGTCCGTTTGCCAGATTATCCTGAATGAATTGAACTCCCCAGCCGGAATATGAATCATTAAATCTTCCCTCAAAAGAAAATGATGAAGTATTGTATGTGATTGGTTTAGACCATTGGTTTCTATGATTCAGTATAATCTGATATTCCTCCATGATGCCGGCCAGGGCTGGATTTAAATAAACCGGATTTGAATAGTATTGAGAATACTCCGGATCCTGAGCATACATGCTTTGGTTTGTCAGCAGGAAAGCGAATGCCAGGATTAATATTCTCATGTTATTTGTTTTTAATGTTGAAAAGGTATTTTTCTGTTTTTGAAATAATATTTAATTGATGAAATTCTGTTCATCTGATGCAAGATTGTATTTTTAGAGTAAACAATATCTTGGATATTTTCGGATTATTGACTTTAAGAGAATTACCTATTCGATCATGGGAGATTGCAGGAATGTACGTTCTCGTTTCTTCTTTCAGGCATTGTTTTCATCTGCTGCCCTTATTTCCCAAATGTAGATTTTATTCCCAAAACGAGACTGAAATATTACGTGTGTATCAGATTAATGCTATTAATGACCCTTTTTTAGTACGGAATAGTATTTGTATAAATAATTATAAACAAAATTCAATTATGAAAAAGAATGTACATCTTCCTCCGAATTTACCATCCCGGCCTAACAGGTTGAATATATCGGTGATTTTGAGGATTGTGCTTCCAATTCTTGTTGTAGTGTTAATGTTTTTATATCTGATAGCCATAAAAGCTGATTATTTTCTTACGGAACATTTTGATGAAGAAGTTGAATCTGCGTGGAGTGTTTTGCGTTTTAATCAAAGTTTATTACTCATATAAAACATGTTATATATGAGTTAATTAATACGTTTTATTTACTGAAAAAACAATGAAAAAGAATTTCAAATTAATTCCGAAAAACAGCTTACGACAAAAGCTTGACCTGAAGTTAGTGGCTGTTGTTACTTCTATTGGTCTTTTAATAGGAGCAATACTGTTTGTATATTTTTATGTTGGAAATCAACATACCTCTACCGCTGCAAGTACAACATACAATACAGCTGCGTCAGGGGAATGGTTACAATCAGGAACCTGGACAACTACTGCTCCAAGTAATAATCCTGTTCCACAAAACTCAACTTTAAATATTAATCTGGGAC
>JBNKDZ010000350.1:0-2893 GCA_050288525.1 Cyclobacteriaceae bacterium | reverse complement strand
CTTCCGGCACGGCCATTCCAAAAGTGCTTGATTGTTAGCGACCAGAATATTCATAATAAAGATTCCAAATCCTTCATTTTTCCTTATAAAGTGAGTATATGACGTCCTTCTTTAATATAATCCGTCAGTTCTCCCATGTATTTTACGTCAATGCCCAACTCTATCAGCTTTTCAGATACGCCGTACTGGTCAGAACATGCTTTACAGGCTTTTACAACCGTTCCGGATTCGATAATTTTCTTGATGTTATCCTGCAATTCCTGATCCTCGGAAAGAAGTTTAGCAGATGGACCCCATACAACTAAGGTAATATCTTCCCACCATTTGAATCTTTTTGAATTAAGCGTGTACATAAATACCATTTTAAGTGCTACCTCCCTGTCACCACTCGTCCACAGGATAACCAATTTTTCGTTGGCAGGAATTGTTTTTACTTCATTTGTTGGTTGGGTTACCGAATCAGATTGAGCAATGATATTGCCATATGAGATAATAAAAATTATGCTCAATAGCATAAAAAAATGTGTGTTGAATTTCATTTTAATCGTAAGTTTAAATTTAAAATTGATTTAAGTAGTTGTGATTTCTCAAACTATGTTTAGCATTCTAAATGTATACAACCATGATTGGAATTAATGATCAAATTCGAGTCAATTTATGATCAATATTGAATCAATTAGTTAAATTTTTCATACTTGATTCTGGTTGTAGGATTTAGAGAATTTACAGGATTTCTTATTACTGGTTGAAGTCAAGCTCCTCTTGCTAATTACTCACTCCAAACTGTTTATCCTGAACCCCCATCGCTGTCAGTAGTTTAGCCTCGCGTAACTATTGACTACAAATGAAAAACAGGAACTCAGTTCCGTCACTTGTAGACAAAACACAATACCGGTTGTAGAAATTGATGTTCGGATAGCATCCGTTGTGTTTTGGATGCTCTCACAGCCATACAATCGGATACCTTTAACCAAAACTATCCCTTAACTTCTCCAGATAATGATACGTTATCCCGAACGAATTTTTCAATGCTTCTATTTTATCATCGATCAGACCTTTGTCAACCAGATTGTTGACCTTCGTTCCAACAAGGAGGATGTTTTTACGAGTATGTTCGTTTGATACAAACTCAAAAATACTTGTTTTATACTGGTTTTTTTCCAGAATCATAGCCCTGATGGTATCCGTCACCATTTCCAGCTCCCTTTCTTTAAATATGCCGTATTTTAATACCGGATTTTCAAATGTCTTCCCTTTTAGCTGCTTCCTGATCTGTTTATGGCAACATGGTGCGCAAACAATAAGAGATGCGCCTGCATTGATCCCTTTGTTAATGGCATCATCTGTCGCTGTATCACAGGCATGCAGGGCAATCAGAACATCCATCTCCGGATCATGCACCGAATCAATAGAACCACATTCAAAGCTCAGACCTGTGAATCCGCAATTTCCGGCTACGGTATTACAGAAATCCACCAGATCTTTTCGTTGTTCCACACCTTTAACATGTACAGTCCTCCCCCATTTATTCGCCAGCAGGTCATACAGGGCAAATGTCAGGTACCCCTTTCCACTGCCCATATCAACAATTTTAACGGGGTCATCCAGACTGATCTTTGAAATCAGTCCCCCTGCGATTTCAAGAAATTTATTTATTTGCCGGTATTTATCCACCATTTTAGGGATAGGCGATCCGTTCTTATCCAACACCCCCAGTTCAACCAGATACCTGTCATCTGAACCCGTTAACCGCATCTTCTTTTTATCATGAGTTGCTTTTGGCTTTTCAGAAATGCTTGGCTTTTGTTTTAATATCGTGCATTTACCTTTTTTTGAGGTCTGAAGTACAATATTTTCATTCAGCGTAAACAAGGTAGCTATTCGGAATGAATCCTTTAACAAAACCAGAAAAAAGTCACGCGTCGCTGAAATATCAATATTTTTAACTTCATCCTTCGTCGAATACCGATAGGTCAGCGACATGAAATCCTTTCCTTTTATGGAGACCCTCCTTCCGTAAACATTGGTCAGATTGCCTGATTTGGTCAATGGTTTACTAAACGTTATCTTCACAAACGAGCCATCCTCAATACTTCCCATGCAGGAAGTCAAAAATGCATTTAATTCTGCCGGCATTATTTAATATTTTTGAAGTTTTTTGCCTGTCATCTGTTCAATATCAAGACGTAAAACAGTGGTATTTCCCAAAACCTCCGGATCGTAACTGAATTCGTTTTGGTCTGAATAATGTTTCATTAATACATCAAGTCCTGCTTGTTTTTCATTGTTATCTCCAATAATATACATTTTTCCGGATCCAACAATACTTTTATAGTTCATACTGAATTTACAAGCTTTATCGGCAACAATCAGTTCATGGTCCGTATCCAGTTGAAAGCCCACTCTGTTATCCTTCCGTATGAGGTCCAGCTTCAGCCCTTCTCCGGCGCAATGAAAATACAGACAGCCATTTTCTTTCTGATATCCGAAATTCATTGCCACAATATAAGGCGCTCCTTCATTATTGATGGCTATCCTGCAGACATCTGCCTTTTTGAAAATACTCTCAAGTTCGCTACGATCAGTTATTTCCCGGTTCTTTTTTCGCATACCAATTAATTTTCATGCTTTTGAAAGGCAAAATTATTGTTTTTTTAATCATTCAAAAGCTATTCTTTATGAAGTAAAAACATCTGCAGACAGATCAGGGATCTTCAGTCAATGATTGCAGATCTGTTTTCTTGTGTTCCGGCCATATCTTACAAAGATTTTTTTTACTTTTACCTTTCAATAAAATGTTTTTCGCTTCATGAATAGCAAACCACAGTCCACAAAAAAGATCCCTGCGAACAAACAGAAACTATCGGAAGGCGTTGATTATTATATTGAAAAT
>JBNKDZ010000349.1:0-1772 GCA_050288525.1 Cyclobacteriaceae bacterium | reverse complement strand
GATGCTGTGGTTTTGAACCAGTGTTTTTACAGTCTGACCGGCTAAGTTCACAATTTTTATATTTGCATAAAATCCGGGATTGGAAAATTGATACCGTATGTTTGTGAAATCATTATAACCATCATCATCCGGAGAAAATATTACAGGGTCTATTATTATTTCCTCTGAAATAGAAGTATTCGACATATGTTGTGAATTCATTTTTCCAGGTGTGGCATAACCAGATATACCCGCAGCAGATTTCCAGTTTTGTGAATCCCATGACGGATGGTGTATGTCAATACGTTCGAGAGATACTCCTTCAGGATCCGATATCAGAGGAGTGTGATATTCATGAGAATAATACATTTTGTCAATAACATTGTTAGCAGGATCTAATAAAACCACTGCACTTTCCTGATTATTTAAAGCTGGCAAAGACAGGACCATTTTATATTTATCAGGATCTCCCGAAGGGTAATTAATTTCAAGCAGGGAAGGGTCTTCGGTCAAAACGATGAAATCAAAGGGCGGAATAACTATGTCATCATCAAATAATCTCTCGGAATTTTCATCCGGTTGAATGGTGTCATTGGAAAGCTTCCAGTTTTTTAAATTGAGGTATTTATCAGAAATATTATACAATTCAACAAAATCAACCCCTCCCGGAAGTGGATCAAACAATACTTCATTTATTACAAGGTCGCCGGGAGATCCTTGTTCAGGCAATACAAAAAATGGATCGTTATTTTTCCCTGTAAACGAATTACCACTACAATCTTTCAGACCTGACAACGTAATCCGGTAAGTTGTTTTTGTGTGAATGACTTCAGAAAAACGGATTTTCAACAGGTTAAAAAGTGGTCCTTGTATCTCAACTCCTGCAATTTCAATGGGAGGTTCTAACCTGATGTCAAGGTATCTGAGCGAGTAAGGATCTGTTTTTTCATTAATAGTGATGCTAAGTTCAGTTGAATCGGTTGGAATGATCTTTACGATTTCAGGCCCTGTAAGATCCGGTTTGGATGCGTCTATGGAGTTTTTTCTTCCAGGAGTACCTCCTGCAGGATTAATTGATATATCCCAGTTTGTATTTAGTACACAAGGATATTCAAGGTCTATCATTTCGAGCGATTTTCCTCCGGCAATTTGTTGGGCTGTATAGTAGGTGGAGAATATCTGTTCACCGGATTCGCTAACGATTTGCAGGGTGTCCCCGTTATTCCGTAGGGCGGGCCATCCTTTCAGTCCAATGGTATTTTCCGGAAAAAAATCAACAGCTGAGCTGGCACATAAAATCAGGTATGAATTAGCATCAATATACGTATCCGGCAGTTTTTTTATTTTATCGCCGGCTATCATAGAATATTTTAATAAGCGTTGCGGATAGGTCTTAGGGTTGTATAATTCAATGTATTCGAATTCAGGCAAATCAATCGCAGGCGTTGGATCAACCATGATCTCGGTGATGATCAGATCATTTTCTCCGGATGGAAGAAAGGCTGTTGCGTCAATGGGGACGGGGCTATTGACAATTATATTGCCCTCCATATCCTCAATATTTCTACACGTAAGTTCATAAAATGGATGGGAGAATCCGGCATTATAAAAAAGCATCATGTGTGTATTGTCCATTACTTTTGCGCTGTCCGGATTGCCCAGATCTGTCAATTTAAAATGATTTGGGATGATGGAGGAAGCTTTTATTGTTTCAGAGAAATCAATCCGGATGGTATGTTCATCGAAAACAAATGCCGTATCCACAAATGGAGGATCATGGTCTTCATATTGGT
>JBNKDZ010000348.1:0-2107 GCA_050288525.1 Cyclobacteriaceae bacterium | reverse complement strand
CATTTTTCGGGGACCCATTCCTTCAGGATTCCATAGAGCATTCCGCCCACGAAACCATCCCCTCCGCCAATTCTGTCAAGCACATGGATGTCTCTGGGCATTACCACCTGCCAGTTGTCTTCTCCTTCCAGCATGATAGCTCCCCACTTATGATGGTTAGCATGAACAACTTCTCTGAGCGTAGTGGCAAAAACAGTGGCATTGGGAAAGGATTTCTTAACCCTGCCGATCATGCCTTTAAAGCTTTCTATTTTCGCTTCCAGACCTTTACCTCCTGCTTCAGGGCCTTCAATACCCAGACAAAGCTGAAAATCTTCTTCATTACCTATCAGGATATCAGATACTGATGCAATTTCCCTGAAGGCTTCATGAAGTTCCTTTTCACGACCTTCCCAGAACGAAGCTCTGTGATTCAGGTCAAAGGATATACGTGTATCATATTTTTTCGCTGCCCTGGCCAGTTCTAGACAAAACGCACTTTTCTCCGGAGACAAGGCTCCGATAAGTCCTGACAGGTGTACGATCTGTACACCTTCTTCGCCAAAGATTCTGTCCAGGTCAAAATCCTTTACATTGAGGGTTCTTCCGATCTCCCCTGCCCGGTCGTTGTGTACGCGCGGGCCTCTGGAGCCAAATCCGCTGTCAGCAATATTAAACTGATGTCTGTAGCCCCACGGCCCTCCCTGATCAACTTCCGGACCTTCATAGTCGATATGTCTGCTTTTAAGATTGCTTTTAATGAATTTTGCTATCGGACTTCCTTTAACAAATGTCGTAAGCACTTTACCCGGCAATCCCAGCATCGTCGGGATGGTCAGTACATTCGTCTCGGCACTGGTGGCTTGCATCATAAACATATCGCTGCTGTGAACAGGTTGTCCGTTGACGGGAGTAATCCGCACACCCATGCTGGTAGGCACCAGGAGGCTGTATTTGCAATTGTCTTTTAGTTTAATACTCATAATTATTGTCTGTATAGTACACTGCTTTTTTCAATTCCCATTTCCAGTCCCCTTAGTTCAGCCATACCTCTCAACAAACCGATGGCTGAATATCCAGGATTGGTTTTTTTATTCAGGTCATCAAGGATCGTATGTCCGTGGTCCGCACGCATAGGTATTTGTATATCCGTGCGATACACGGCTTCTCTCCTTTTTTGTTCTTTCAGGATCGCGACGATCACGCCATACATATCCACATCTCCACGCAGGTGACCCGCTTCATGAAAGCTCCCCAGTCCATCCCGCTGGGTGCTTCGTAAATGGGCAAAATTCAGCTTTGCCCCATATCGTTCCACCATTCCGATAAGGTCGTTATCAGGCCGCACGCCATATGAACCGGTGCACAGGGTAAATCCGTTGTACGGGGAGTCGACAACTTTCAGGAGGGTCTCAAGATCCGATTCCGTGCTCACTACCCTTGGCAGTCCAAACAGAGAGATCGGAGGGTCATCCGGATGGATGGCCATTTTAACACCAGATTCTATGGCAACAGGGATGATCTCTTTGAGAAAATATTCGAGATTCTCCCTGTACCGGGCATCGTCAATGTCTTTGTATTCATCAAGTCGTGCCTGAAACTGCTCCAGGGTATACCCTTCCTGAGCTCCGGGCAGACCTGCAATAATATTTTTCTGAAGGATATATCTGCGTTCCGAGGAAAGTGTTTCGTACACAGATTTAGCTTTTTTTATGATTTCTTCACTATAGCTTTCCTTAGCGCTTGGTCGCTTCAGGATGAACATATCGAACGCCGCAAACTCAAGCATATTAAAAGCAAGCGCCCGTGCTCCGTCCTCCAGTTCAAATTCCAGGTTTGTGCGGGTCCAGTCCACAACGGGCATAAAGTTATAACAGACCGTTTTAACGCCTATTTCACCGACATTCCGTATGCTTTGTTTATATTTTTCAATCCACTTGTCCCGATCGGGCTTTCCCAGTTTTATATCTTCATGTACCGGAATACTTTCAACCACCGACCAGATCAGTCCCCTTTCTTTGGGCACCTCCTTACTGTCGTCCCATTCGATAAATCGTTTTCGCTCTTTCAGTAGCTCCAAAGGCCACACTTCTCCGATTTTTATTTCATGGAGTGCTGTGACGATGCC
>JBNKDZ010000347.1:0-5736 GCA_050288525.1 Cyclobacteriaceae bacterium | reverse complement strand
TTCCAACGGGTGAAAGGTAATATTCCCGGCACCAAGAGGGTGATAAAAATTATTGATCAGATAATCTTCGTATTTCGTTCCGGACAGTCTTTCAATGATGGCAGGAAATAAATAGTACCCGAGGTCGGAATACAGATATTTTTTTTCTCCCTGATCCGACTTCCGTATTTGTTTTAATATTTTTTGCGGATATTTTTTATGTAAATACAAACCTTCAGAAACCTGAAACGGATATTTTGTGCTTTTTTCAGAATTATAAAACCTTGATTTCAGCTGTCCGTTTTTCTTCGCTGTTTTTTTCCAGAATGGTATCCAGCTAACCAGCCCGGCTTGATGAGCCAGGATCTCTCTAAAGGTGAGTGATCCCTTATTACTTTTTTTTAATTCCGGTAAATACATATTCACTGTAGCATCAGGATCAAACTTTCCTTCATCATATAGTTTCATCAATGCCGGTACCGCCGCTGCTATCTTTGTAACAGATGCAATATCATACACATCTTCGTCACGTACTTCCCGAAGGCTGTCATATGTGTGATAACCATAGGAAGACTGATAAATAACCTTTCCCTCACGCGCAACCAGAACCTGGCACCCGGGAGTTGCTTTTTTCCTGATAGCAGCCGTGGCAATGGAATCAATTTGCATTGTCATCGTGCGGTCAATACCAACTGCTTCAGGAAGGGAGAATCCAAAGCTTTTCGACGGTTTGGTATTCATTCCGCTTCCTGCTTTATACCCACCGGCAGAAACAGGCATCCTTCCGGAAGACCCAAGACCACCTCCTATGATCTGTGCAGCGACAGATTGCATCATTTCCGTTTCCTGATAGGTGATAAGAAGGCTTTGAACAGTTGATAGATTGCTGATCTTATCCAGAATGTACGGATTACCAAACACACATAATACACTCCCCTTCAGCTGTGAAAATTCTGATAAAAACTGAAGTATCGGTTCCGGAACACCAAAATTATTCTTTGGATAGACCTTCATTGAATGCAATCCGGCTATAACCATATCAAACCCCTCCAACCGCTTCAGGAGCCCACCTACCTCTTCAGAATTGGCATTATAGGGCAAATTGAATCGATTGATTCGTGTATACTTTTCCAACACCTGCTCAAATGTTGTTTTCCCTTCACCACCGATAGTTATTATAGCGATGTTCGTATCCGATAACTTTTTTATTGGCAATACATCCTGATCATTTTTCAATACGGTCACTGCTGCCTCCGCAAGTTGCTGGTTCAACAACTCATCCTCCGGTGAGTTCAATTCCTTTACCAGGTTTTTCACGGATACCGGTTTATACGTATCCAGTCCTGCCCAAAGCTTCAGAGCAAGAACTTTCCTGCAGCGCTGTTCGATCTCTTCGCGACTGATCTCCCCATTGATTACAGCACTTCGTATAGCTTCTATGGCCTTTGGAACATCTTCAGAAAACAAAAGAATATCATTTCCGGCTATAAAAGCGATCTTATCCACTTCACCCGGTTCGTAATCTTTAGACACCCCTTTCATATTCAGGGCATCCGTGAAAATTACGCCCTGAAAGCCAAATTCATTCTTCAGTAGATCACGTACTGCCTTACCTGACAAGGATGTCGCCATACCGGTCGGATCAATCGCAGGCACATTTAAATGTGCTGTCATCATACCTCCAAAATTGTTTTTTGCAGCAAATCTAAACGGATACAACTCCATTGTATCAAGCCGTGTCCGAGCGTGCCGTATTACCGGTAAATCGAGATGTGAATCCGTATCCGTATCACCATGTCCGGGAAAGTGCTTGGCAACGGCGAGTACCCCTTCCTGCTGCATACCCATAGCAAATTCATATCCGCGCCACAACACTTCTTCCCTGTCTTCTCCAAACGAACGGAAGTTGATCACCGGATTTGCAGGGTTATTGTTGATATCGAGGACAGGGGCGAAATTGATGTGCACGCCAAGTCGTTTGCAGTTCCGGGCAATAGCACGCCCGGTTTCATAGATCAATTCCGGTTCCTGAACGGCTCCCAGTGTCATTTGATATGGGCACCTTGTCGTGCTGTCAAGCCGCATTACCAGTCCCCATTCGGCATCCATCGAAACGAGGAGCGGTACAGTTGACTTTTCCTGCAACCGGTTTGTCAGACGTGCCTGCTTTATGGGGCCTCCCTTCATAAAAATCACCCCTCCAATATCATTTTTGGTCACATATTCCGTCAGTTCATCTTCATACGTGGCATTTTTATTTGAAAAAGCAGCTACCATAAACAACTGTGCCAGCCGTTGAGTAGGTGTAAGTTCATTAAATACAGAATCAACCCAGGGATGGTGCATTAACGTATGCCAGTCGGGAGCCTTAACAGGCTGTGACAAAACATTATTCACAAATGCAGCTGTAAATATCACAAAAAAATTGTAGCGTCTGCGCCAAATGCAAATTCTCATTCCATCTGAATTATTAGTACAATCAACCTTTAAACGGGAGACAAATTATTCAATTTCAACGGATATTAAAACAAATACCGGTGCAACAGTTTTAATTTTATTCATTCTTATGGATATTTGATCCATGAATCACTATCCGACTGCTAAACGTTTTAAGATCTTTTTAATCATCATTATATCTTTTTTGGGGCATTCAGGCTTTTCTCAGAATGTAGTAATATCCAAACAGATAGAAGATCTGATCCTGGGATCCGGAACACTGGAGAAGAGTTTTACCGGCATAGCCGTTTATGATCCTGCAGAGCATGAGATGTTGTTTTCCTATAATGCCGACAGGTTTTTCACCCCGGCTTCCAATGTCAAATTGTTTTCCATGTGGGCCGGGCTTTTGATGATTAAAGACAGTATCCCGGCCATGAAATACCGTATTAAAAATGACACATTGTACTTTACCGGCACCGGAGATCCGACCTTTCTCCATCCGGAATTTTCATTTCAACCGGTTTTTGAATTCCTGAAAAACTCCGAATACCCCCTGGTTTACTGTGAACGGGACACTGAGGGCGAACGATTTGGTCCCGGTTGGGCCTGGGAAGACTATAAATACTATTTCTCTCCCGAAAGGTCCTCTTTCCCGATCTATGGAAACTCAGTGTGGTTAAACAAAGATGCATCTGATTCTGCCATTACGATATTTCCGGAACGATTTATAGATGACATCATATTTATTCCTGTCGATACCCTGAAAAAATACGACCTTACCCGTGAAGAACTGTTCAATTTATTTACCGTAACGTATAATCCCGGCAAGAGGATCAAGAATGAATCCATCCCGTTTATGTATTCAAGGGATATGTTTGTGAAGTTGCTTGAAGACACCCTTCATTCAGACATCAATATTTGCAGGCATCTGCCCGGAGGTCCACTTGTCACCATGTATTCACAACCCCTCGATTCAGTACTGGAACGCATGATGTGGGAATCGGACAATTTGTTTGCTGAACAGATGTTACTCATGTGTGCCCAGCAAAAATTCGACTCGCTGAGCTCCATGATGACCATCAACTATCTGCTCGACAGCATACCCGAACTAAAAAGCAAAGTATATCTGGTAGATGGCTCCGGCCTCTCGCGGTACGATCTCCTGACCCCGACAGCCTTTATCAGGATTCTTGAATACATTTATCGTCATATTGAAGAGGATCGCCTGTTGCATCTGCTACCGGGACCAGGCAAAAAAGGAACACTAAAACGATTTTTTCCGTCTTTAAAAGGTAAGTTATATGCTAAAACGGGGTCTATGAGCCATGTTTACAACCTGAGCGGGGTAATTATCACAAATAGTGGCAAGAAATTGTTATTCAGTATTATGAATAATAATTTTACCGTTCGAAACGGAACATTACGCCGGGAGATCACGAAGATCCTTACTAAAATCACCGAATATCAATGAGAAAACATCTCGGATTTATCATTCTTCTACTTCTGACACTATCAGTCCAGAACCTGATAGCTCAGCAAGGTGTGAAAATTGGAAAACTCAAATATAATGGTGGTGGTGACTGGTATGCCAACAAAACCGCCCTCCCCAACCTGATCGCCTTCTGCAACCAGTACCTTCAGACCAACATCGATCCGGAAGAGGATGTTGTTGAAGTCGGTAGTCCGGAACTGTTTTTATACCCGTATGTGTATATGACAGGACATGGCAACGTCGTTTTCTCGCAGCAGGAAGCCGAAAATATGAGAGATTACCTTATTGGCGGTGGTTTTTTGCATATTGACGACAACTACGGACTAGATCAGTTCATCCGGCTTGAAATGAAAAAGGTGTTTCCAGAACTGACCTTCGTCGAGCTTCCGTTCAGTCATCCGATATATCATCAGAAGTTTTCCTTCAAAGAAGGATTGCCCAAAGTTCATGAACATGACGGCAAAACACCTCAGGGTCTGGGGCTCATTTACAATGGAAGACTTGTGTGTTTCTATTCCTATGAAAGTGATCTGGGTAATGGCTGGGAAGATCAGATTATTTATAATGATCCTGAAAACATCCGGCAGGAAGCCTTAAAGGCCGGGGCCAACATTATTACATTTGCCTTTACACAGGAATGATCAGTTTTTTTTAGGTCGACGAATGTTTTTCTCTTCCAGACAGTTTTTAGCTTTTGATAAAGCATCCTCAAATACATCAAAGATATTCCCTTTGCCTACTAAAAAAGATATCCTGCTGTTATCAAGTTCTTTCAACACATCTTTCTGAACTCCTGAGAGGATCACCTTCACGCCATTATCCTGCAGTTCTGAAATGATATCCCCGAAACTTTTCAGTCCGGTAGAATCGATGAACGGCACATGGCGCATACGGATAATAACAACTCCTCTCTTATAGCTGATTTGCTTTAATGTTTCCTGATACCTGCTGGCAGCTGCAAAGAAAAACGGTCCGCTGATCTCATAAATATCAATCCCTGAAGGGACATCCGAATAATTTTCCAGAAAATCGGTATCTGATTCAATAAAACTGACGTTGCTCAATTTTGACATCCGGTGCATAAACAGCAGAGAGGATAAGACTACCCCGATTTCAATCGCTACAGTTAAATCCACCAAAACCGTCAGGAAAAATGTAGACAGCAATACAATCACGTCATATTTCGGTCCTTTCAACAGATAATAAAAGGACTTCCATTCACTCATGTTATATGCCACCACAATCAATATCCCGGCAAGGCAGGACATCGGTATCAGGAGTGCATATTTTCCAAAAAACAGCATGATCAGCAACAGAACCACAGCATGGACCATACCTGCAACAGGCGAACGTCCTCCGTTTTTAATATTTGTTGCAGTACGAGCTATTGCCCCGGTTGCAGGAATACCTCCGAAAAAGGGTGTGACAACATTTGCAATGCCCTGGGCAATAAGTTCTGTATTTGACCTGTGATGCCCGCTTATCATTCCGTCTGCTACCACCGCTGATAAAAGCGACTCAATAGCGCCCAGCATCGCAATGGTAAAAGCAGGCACAAATAATTCGGATATGCCATCCAGATTGAACGATGGCAAATGTAATGCTATTTTGGATGGGATATTTCCAAAAACCGTTTCGATGGTATCTACCGGGATCTTAAAAAACCAGGTGATCAGTGTTATAAAAATGATCGCAAAAAACGAGCCCGGAATCTTTGAGGTGATCTTTTTCGAAAAAACCGTTATAAGAATTGTAATGATCGTTATCGCCAACGCATAAACATTTGTCTGACCCATCGATGAAAAATACAATTTCCATTTTGGGAT
>JBNKDZ010000346.1:0-3567 GCA_050288525.1 Cyclobacteriaceae bacterium | reverse complement strand
GTTCAAGAACATATTTGAGGTCATCTTCCACATCACATCTGTATGTAGGGACATTATCAATTATTGGGGTTTCATTAAGGTAGTATTTAATGATGTCATGCATATAGGCATATACTGCTTTATCATCAGCCACACCAGTACCCGGAGCATTAACAACGGTGACATTCCCTTTTCTGTAAGCACTCATCAATCCCGGAACACCCAATACCGAATCCGGATGGAAAGCAAGGGGATCAAGAAAAGCATCATCAATTCGCCTGTATATGACATCTACCTTTTCAGGGCCATATATTGTATTCATATAGACAAAATCATTGTCAACAAACAAATCCCTTCCTTCAACCAGTTCGATGCCCATTTTTTGTGCCAATGCTGAATGTTCATAATAAGCTGAATTATACATGCCCGGAGTTAATATTACACATACCGGCTCATCAACACCGTTTGGGCGGACTGAATGTAATACTTCAAGCAATGCTACCGGATAATCGATAACTGTTGCAATATTGAATTGTTTGAATACATGTGCCATTGTCCGTTTCATTGCCTGTCTGTTGGCAAGGACATAGCTAACTCCTGAGGGACACCGGACGTTGTCTTCAAGAATGTAATAGTTTCCATCTGAATGTCTTATTAGGTCGGTGCCGGAAATATGGCAGTACGTGTCGCCTGGGGGAGTAAATCCATTCATTTCTTTCAGCATGTTTCCGGAGGAAAACACCAGTTCTTTTGGAATAATTTTATCTTTCAGGATTTTTTTATCATGGTACAAGTCCTTCAAAAAAATATTAATTGCAGTATTTCGCTGTATCAAACCTTTTTTTAACACTTCCCATTCTTTGCGATCGATCATTCTGGGAAATAAATCAAAAGGAAAAATGCGTTCTGTCCCTTTGTTGTTTTCATTATACGTTGCAAATGTTATTCCTTCATTAAGAAACGACATTTTGGCATATTCGTTTATGATCCTGTATTCCGATGCTGAAATTGAGCTAAAACTTGATATGAGTTTCTTATAATATTCATTCAAAAGAGAATTTTTGGAAAATACTTCATCAAACATACCTTGCGGCAGCTGATAGGCATTAAATAATCCATTCTTTTTGTCCGTTTGCATGACCTTCATGGTAATTAAGTTTAGAAGTATAAATAAACCAAAAAAAACACAAAATGCGTGAATTGTAATATTATAGCATTAAATAATAACCTATAAAAATACAAAATGCAAATATATAATAAAATAAGGGTATAATAAAAGGCTGTATATTAAATATACGTGTTTTTTTGTTTAATGGTTTTATGTCGCCGAAAGTATTATTTCAGTGGAAGGAAATAATAACTTTGTGGATATAAAGTTAAGGATGTTATAAGGAAGTTATATATTGTCATTTGTTGTGGTTATTAATAAATTGAGTGCTATATTACCGTTTGTTATAACTATATATTGAATGTATTCTCTTATTTTTTATGGATGATTCTTCAGATCTCTATTAATAAACTAATTAAACTGTGATAAAACCTTTCGGGAATACAAAAATCATTAAAAATTTTGGACACAACATGTCCAGGATCTTTACACTGGTATGGCAATCTCACCCCGGATATACCATATTGCTGGCATTGATGGTATTGATTCAGGGATGTATTCCCGCAGCTCAACTTTGGATTACCAAATTACTTATTGATTCAATCGCCCTGCTAATCCAGGATGGTTCGGCAATTTTGTTAAGACATGTGATTTTTCTGGTTGGATTACAGGCAGTAATTTATCTTGCTGGTCATCTTCTGAATCTTGGTCGGGAAGTGATATCAACCCTATTGGGAGAATTGTTACGTATCAACATAAGTTTAAAAGTTATTGATAAGACAAATAAACTGGAATACGCCTGTTTTGAAGATCCGGTATTTTACAATAAACTTTATAATGCATTTTTAGAAGCCGGATCACGACCCCTGGATATTGTTATGCAGTTTTTCTCGTTAGGGCAGGCTGTGATTGCGTTGTTTTCGATTTTATTTATACTGCTGCAGCTTCACTGGGGTATTATTATTCTTATTATAGTTACCATGATCCCCTTGTTACTCGTGCAGAATAAATTTGGATACGACTACTACTGGATGATGCGTGAAAGGGCTCCGGACCTTCGTAAACAAGAGTATATAAATATGCTCATGATTTCCGACTGGCTGATCAAGGAGATCCGGCTATTTAAGCTGGAGGATTTTCTTAAAAATCTATATAAACTGTTCTTTAAAAGATTTTATAGCGAAAACAGAAAGTTAATCATCAAAAGAAATGTGCAGATCGGGATCGTGACCATATTTTCCGGCATCGGGTGGTTTGCGGCAGCAATTTATGTGGCTTATAGTGCTTTTAAAAAGAAAATTACAATAGGTGACTTTGCTTTATATATTCAGGCTATATCTACCTTGCAGAATCAGATAAATGCCATTATGACCAGTATAAGCAGTGTGTATAAAAATTCACTGTACATCGGTAACCTTTTCGAATTTATGAAAATGCCTGAAAATTTGGCCCTAACAGGCAAGGAATGGACTGAGCCTGTTGAGGAAATAGAATTTAAAGATGTGAGTTTTAAGTATCCCGGAACTGATTATGAGGTATTGCATCATATTTCATTTTCCATAAGAAAAGGTCAGGCTATTGCACTGGTAGGGAAGAACGGGAGTGGCAAAACCACAATTGTAAAACTGTTATGCAGGCTCTTTGAACCTACATCAGGTGCTATTTTAATTAATGGTAAAAGTATTGCAGAATACAACCCGCATTCTCTTCAGGAGCAGATAGCTGTATTGTTTCAGGATTTCGGGCAGTATTTTTTTACGGCTGCAGAAAATATAAATGTAGGAAGGATCCATAAGGAAAATTCATTTGAATCGATCCGGGAGGCGGCCAGGAAAAGTGGCGCCGATGAATTTATTTCAAAATTGCCCAAAAAATACGAGTCCATGCTTGGGAAATGGTTTGAAGAAGGTAATCAACTAAGTGGCGGAGAATGGCAAAAAATAGCCCTCGCAAGAGCTTTTCTAAGGCAGGGGGCAGTGTTGATACTTGATGAACCCACGGCATCACTCGATGCAGAGGCTGAATTTGAAATATTTGAAAGTTTGCTTAAAGAAAAAAATGAACGTATCACCTTGTTGATATCTCACAGGTTCTCAACAGTACGTCTGGCAGATAATATACTGGTTCTGGAAGATGGAAAATGTATCGAGAATGATACACATGATGAACTTATGGTGAAGAATGGTAAATACGCCAGATTGTTTAAGATCCAGGCAAAAGGTTATGCGTATGTATAGAAAATATTTTAATCTGGATGAATAATTATGAGAAAACTTGGAAAAAAAATACAGTTAACCAAAGAGACGCTCATGGCTTACTGTGGTTATTGTACGTGTAATTGCATATGTGACTGTACCTGTCGGTGTAGCTCACATATACCAAATGGTTCTGCAATTAAAAGTTCTGTGCTGTACTCAACTTCAGGAGGAAAAAGAGCTGCTATAAGCTACGGTTTGTCAAATCACATTATTATTGTTTAA
>JBNKDZ010000345.1:0-5584 GCA_050288525.1 Cyclobacteriaceae bacterium | reverse complement strand
TATTAACTATCAACCCGGTAAAATTGATGTAAAATCTGTAACGGGCCAAATTGATGTCCTGGAATTGTCATCAAACAATTGGGATACCGAATGTCCATACGATATATTGATGAAAGACCCTGAATCGGGAGAATTTTTTGATGCAATAGAGATTAATATTGAAGAGCCAGATGGAAAATACCAGTATTATTATTCGCTGAAAGACGACCGCTATCAATGGGAGGTTAAATAGAAATATCAGCCCTTCGGGCTTAGAATTACCTTATCTTTAATTCTGAAAATCCCTGAAAATGAATAAAATAATCTGCTTTTGTTGTTTTTTGTTAATTACAGATTGTGTATCCTCCTGCAAAATATCTACAAGACAAAATTACCTTACAAATGACTACTCCTGCGATGACGGACTCGATTACGAACTTTCAGATACATTGCTTCAATTCAATCCGTCCGATTTTGATAGTACTACGTTGTATAGTGGGGAAGAGATACCTGCATCGGATACTGAAGAACAAACAACTCTGGTTTATTATGTCAATAATACGACAAGGCGATATGTCCCGTCAGGTGACTCATCCATTTTGAAAATCGTTACAGATCAGAGATTTTGCCGGGATACGCATTTCAAAAAACAAAATATCACCCGGCAAATATGTTATACCACAAAAGGGGATATTATGTCATTGTCCTATTCAATAGGCGATTGTATGATTGGCCTGGTACATAAATATAGTTCGGATTACCAAATAGTACGTACCACCAATTACAATTATGTTTATGAAACACATAGTTTTGAAAATAGGGAAGGACAACCGGAGCCTTCTGCAGGTGCGGATACCATAGCCGTAAAATATCCGGTTTGCTGGAAGGAAGCTATAAACATTGCTCAACAAGAATATCCGGAATATCAGTATGTTAAATCCATTGAACGACCGCTAAATATCTTCACTGACAAACGTTTCTGGCTTATTTATCTGAGCAAAGCACCGGATGGCGAACCACTTCGTTTCTGTATAAATGCCCGAACCGGTAAAAAAGAGAAAAATAATAAGAAGGCCCGGTTTACGGATGAGATACCGGATGAATGATGATTGTTTGCTTAAGAGTAATAAAGTATTTTTTGTTCTTCCGGCATTCGAAAATTATTATTTCCTTTTTTTGATTTCGGTATTGTTTTTTTTGATAGATTGGCTCAAAAATTTGATTTTTTAAGTCAGCAAACATTGACCGTTTATACAACCAAAAAATATCCTCCAAAATTGATTTATAATAATAGAGTATTGAAATAAATTTTCCGGATAGCATAAAATCAGGTTATCAACGATAAATAAAACCATTAATGAGCAAAGGTATCTTAACCATTATTTTGTTAATCCTGTCCAATACATTTATGACATTTGCCTGGTATGGGCATTTAAAGTTTAAGGAGTTCAGTTGGTTTAATAATCTGGGACTACTGGCCATCATTCTTATAAGCTGGGGAATCGCTTTTTTTGAATATATCTTTCAGGTTCCTGCCAACAGGATTGGGTTTTCAGAAAACGGAGGCCCATACAATATTTGGCAGCTTAAAGTAATACAGGAGGTGATAACCTTAACCGTTTTTACGATTTTTACCCTTGCGGTATTCAAAACAGAAGCATTGAGGTTAAATCATCTGATCGGATTTGGATTTTTGGTGTTGGCAGTTTTTTTTATCTTCAAAAAATGAAAAATGGCCGAATCTTTTGCCTTGTTTTTCATAAAAGGAGAAAGTTTATATTCAATCCGAAATAACCAGCAATTAATCATTTAAACTCCCTATGATCTGTTTTCTTCAGATCAAAATATACCACAAGGTTAAAATTATGTTTCCCGATCCCGGCAAAGTCTTTGTTGAATGTTGGAATGTTGTATCCGTAGACAGCTTTAAATTTGCCTAATCCGATGCCGATCTCCGGACGGATCTTTAATGAGGAGGTGGAAAAATCTGTGTAGTTAATCAGACTTAATCCTAAGGCCATCCCAGCAGAACCACCGTTAATCCAATATGAAGCTTTTGGAGCAAGGATCACTTTTTTGTCATGTATAGTAAATTCTGAACCGAAATAGTAGTTGCTCATATACCAATGATGCACAATCACCCCATATCGGGCTTTTCCATAACCAATTTCACCAGTCAGTTTACAGCTGTAGTTCATCCCGGCTACAATTCCCCAGCTTTTTGTTTCCCATCCATACACACTATCAGCCTGGGTAACAGTATTAATATTTTGGATATGGGTGGTGTCATTTTGTCCGTAAGCCTGTATTTGATAGCCTGTAAGAAGTATTACAATTGTTAATCGATAGAGGTGTCTTTTCATGATTTAGATTGTATCCAGTAAATATTCGTACGCAGCTTTTATGGTTCTCTCGGCTCTTGAGCGAAGATGGTCACAATTTGCAGGGGCTGCCAACAGGTCTTTCTGATTGGTCTCATCACCCCAGGCTTTGCAGGCTCCGCCACATAAATACCGATATTCACATTCCTTACATGTTTTGATGTTGTTGACATTGCAGGAAGCCAGTTGTCCAAAGGCATCTGAATTTAGAATGCCTTCAAAACCTTTTTCAAAAATATTGCCAATTAATGAATGAGGCTGGTGATAGGCATAACATGGGAATATATTGCCATCCGGCTCAATGTACAGATTGCTGCCCATGCCGCAGGAGATCGTGGGCTGAAAAGAGGCCTCAAACAATTCTTCCTCAGAGATATGCTGATTTATGGCCTCACAAACAATGGGTTCGTCCGAATGCTTTGCTCTCCCCACTGGTAATACCGGCCTGAACCGTACACGGCTGATGCCGAGCTCATCTGCAACCTTTCGTACGTTGACACCAGGGGCTCCGTTGATATCACTACTGTTCATCACACAGGCGATGGATAGTTTTGCTGCCCGGGCATTCTGACTGTTCAGTTTCTGATACCTCCGAAGATTTCGGACCACCTTTTGGTAAGTGCCTCTACCTCTGCGATGATCATGAGTCTGTTCGTTGCCATCAAGGCTGGCGACGATCTGGTCAAATGAATGTGCCAGGGCAATCAGGAAATCGTCGGATAAATCGCTGGAAAAATTCGTCCGAAGCACAAGCTGTATGCCTTTAAAACGGTTAGAAGCACAGATATCCATTATTTTTTCAACTTCCGAATGGATCAGCGGTTCGCCGCCTGTAATGATAAACTGGCGGAATTTATGGTTGATTGACTCCCTCAACAACTGTCTGAAATTTTCAATCGCCATTTCTGAATGCCCCTGCTCAGCCGATGCATAGCAATGGGTACAATGTAGATTGCAACTAAACGTGGTGTGCACATACACATTATTCCGGCTCACACTGGTTCCGGATAAGGACTGGTGTATGGCGTTCAAATATTTTTCGGTTGTGACCTGGTCTTTGCAGATGCCTTTGTCGAGTAAATTTTCAGTGGCTGTAAGCGGATCGTTTGTCTTTGCCAGCTCATGGACAGCTAGCACAGCACGCGCATTGGAGGCCTTGTTGGAAGGATGTACTTTCTTTCCCAGTGAAATATACGGTCCCCTTCGCAACATAGGATGTTCGTTGTATTTGGGGATATCCTCAACAATGGCATTGATATTCGCTTCTGTAGCGCTCTCTTCAAGGATCTTTTGCTGGACAAATGAAAAAAGTTGTTGGTACGATGCACACAACGGATCCTTTTGCGATTGGTCATCTGACAGCGAATTGTAGAAACACCCTCCCTTACAAAGGTTGTAAAAACTGCAATCTCCGCATTCTTCTTTAACCTGTTTCTGCCGTAGCAGGATCTTTTGAGCGTTGGGGTGGGTGTAGATGTCTTTTAAGGATGGATTTTGAAAGATATTTCCGATGGTAAAATCCATATTCCCGCAAAACCGCTGGCAGGGGAATAGATTGCCTTCCGGCCCGATCGCCATAAACATGCCGAAGCAATCCTTGAACGTACATGTCCCGGAGTCAGACTGCACAAACGACCGAACAAAATTGTCAAGGGTGGAACACTGAATATTTTTGCTGTTTCGGATATACCAGGGGAATAGTGCTTCAATCGCCTCAGCATATTCTCCGGGTTGTAGGGCCAGACTGTTTTTTCTTCCATTCAGCCCTTCAACAGCTGCATGAAGTCCCATGCTCAGGTGATTTTCTTTGAAAAAATCTGCTATATCCCTGATCTTGTCTTTCGAAAGGTTTGATATCGTGGCAATAGCGCCTACATCAAGAAAGTGTTCTCTGGCCAGCTTAATACCCTTCATGGTTTTTTGCCAGTATCCGTTACCCCGGTTGGCATCGCAGATCGCTTCCGGCCCGTCAATGCTGGTGCCGATGGTTACGTTGTAGTATCTCAATAATGAAGCAAATTTGTCGTCCAGGTTCCAGAGGTTGGACTGCAGGTTCAGCCGGACGTTCCATCTGGTGAGTTCGTTTTTTATTTCTTTAAGCAAATAGGTCCAGAGCTCGTAGGGGGCCATCAGCGGTTCACCTCCATGAAAGGTTATGAGGATATTTTTCTGGTTGGTCTCCGAGGCTATGGACTTAATAAAAGCTACCGTAGATTTTGCTGTTTCCTGCGTCATGACCGGACCTTTAAATGGTCCGAAGCAATAATTACATCCCGCCATGCATGACATGCTGGGTATGATCATGAACTCGGGGTTGAGATTGTAGTTCATAGTAAAAAAATGCTTAGTATAATCCGGGCACGTTCGTCATTCCCAGTCCCGAATCGGCATGTCCCGGGCGCTGTTTACAATCAGCGGAACCATAGGCAAAATTTTCATCCTCATGTTTTTGAGTCAGAACCCCACGGATTTCTTTTCTTCTGCTTTGACTAAGGATCTTTGGATTTTGTACAAGTAGGTCAATTAGTTTTTTAGCAGCTTCCTTTCTGTCATCCAGGTAATACTCATTACTACCCACAACTATACTATACAGTTTGTCACATTCGAGCTCCAGGGAAAACTGTTTCTTAATCGTTTCATCTGTAATAAGATCGATGGCGGTTTTACGTACATCTTTGTCATAAGCGCCCTTTGCTACTTCGGCCATTAAATTCTGGTCAGACAGTTTTTTTAATAGTGCAAGACTGTCACTGCCACCCTCATGCATGGCCTTATCGGCTATGGCTTCCTGGGTATCCGTCATTCCAAGCTTTTCATACAATGCAGCGCGGGTGTTGTAGTTGTCGCTTTTCTTTATCAGTTGCGCCAGGGCATCTTTGTCTTTAATTTTTGCAATTGCTGCGTCAAGCACTTCATGATAACTCTCGTAAATAATGAGATCCAGCAATACATCTTTCATTTTCTCTCCGTCAAGGGTTTTGACAGCTTCCAGTCGTTCTTCCACACAACCATTTTTTGCACAGTCAATAATAGCTTCCCTGCTGTTTTCAATACCCAGTTTATGATAGGCTATTCTTCTGAATTCATAGCTTTGTGCTTCATTAATAATACGGTTAAGTACGCCTTTCGAACTTTTATCAAGTTTTTCGAGTGCGATTTTTCGTATGAATTCATCATTATCATACAATGCAATATCTCCTAAAAGCGATTGATCCGATAGATTT
>JBNKDZ010000344.1:0-5252 GCA_050288525.1 Cyclobacteriaceae bacterium | reverse complement strand
TTTTTAAGCTTTTTCAGTTTTTCTTTTTCATCAACCTGTTCCGAAAGGATCTTTTCCTTTTCTATTTTCATTTGTTCAAGCTGATCTTTTTCGCCTATCAGTTCTTTCTGGACTGTTGTGATCAGTTCGACCTGATTTTTTCTGGCTTTTGTGTATTGTTCAAGGTATTTAAACCGCATCAGGAACTGATTGAGGGATTCGGAAGAAAATAAATAGATCAACCTGTTGAAGCCACTGCTTGATTTTTGTGATGTATAAACCATCATGGCATATTCTTCACGCAGGTTATCAAGGTCCTGTTGTAATGCATTAATTACGGTGCCGTCGACTGTTATTTGATTATCTATGGATTTCAGTTCTTTGGAATAGGTATCTATGAGGGATGTCCTTGCCTGTATCTGTTTGTTAAGGGCATTCAGCTGACCCAGGCTTGATTTTTTTTTACTGGAAGTCTCGGCAAGTATTTGTTGTGTTTCCTGAAGCTGTTTCTGCAGAGAGGATTTTTCCTTTTCCAGCTGTGCTTTATCTTTTTGAGCAAAAAGCTGTGATGTGAAAAAAAATGCACATATGGTTATAAGAATGCCATATTTCTTATTTATAGGACTCATACTTGGCAGGTATGTTAAAAGGAAATTTAAGTGGTTTATCAGATATCTCAACCTTATTATGCTGAAGATTGAGGCTTGTCACAACGGGTCCCTGCTGAGATGTATAGGTAATATTCATCTGGCAATTTTCCGCAAATAAAAATTCATTTAGCGGTTTGAAATTGTCGTATTTCAGAGACATGGAATTTTTTGTTGATACCTCGTCAAGTATAACCGTTTCAATTTTTTTTGTTAACATATTCACAAAACTCTGAATATCCAATTTTCCTGTTTTTTGTTTAATTAAAAAGTACTTATTCTCCTTCGATATCTTGCTTTCGTCATCGATAGGAAGCGCCAGATTACCCAGGAGAATAGCCTGAACAAGGTCATAATCAATGTTAAAGTTAAAAAATTTGCTGATTTCCTCGAAATTAAATGCATAAAATACTTTTGCCATCCGGTTGATTACCAGAATAGTATCCTTTGTAATGATGCATCGGGAAGCTTCAATCCCCATAGGAGATACAGATATCCAAATCATTGAATCCATTCTCATACGTATATGAGCTGTTCCGTTCACTCGTCTGTTTCCATCAATGTACTTGATCTTTGTCTTGGCAGTTAGATAGTCAAAGCTGATTTGTTCGACTTTAAATTTGTCGCTATGCTTCCTTGTTTTGAAATTGATTAACTCCTTTTTACATGAAAAAAATAAAAATACAACACCTGTTAACAATACTAAAATCCTTCTATTCATACAGTTTTCTATCAGCAATTTTCTTATCAATTAATTCACTTGTTTCATCCATTCCTTTTGCTTTTTGCCATTGTTTTACCGCCGAATCAACTTCTCCCAATTTAAAAAGGATATCGCCGTAATGTTCAATAATGGTACCGCTTACACCTTCTCCCAAAAGGGCTTTTTCGATATATGTGCGGGCCTCTTCATATTTTCCAACCATATAAAGCACCCAGGCGTGGGTATCAAGAAATGTCGGGTTGTCAGGATTCCTTGAAACGAGTTTTGTTGACATTTTTAACGCCAGATCAAGTTTTTCCTTTCTCAATGACAAAAAGTAACTATAATTATTCAGCACATGATCATTTTCCGGGTCGAAGGCCAGAGCATCTTCATACGCTTCATCGGATTTCTTATATTCTTCAACACTATTGTAGGCATCGCCCAACTGAGCATTAAAAAATGACTTCAGCTTTTCATTTGAGCCGGACATTTTTTTACCTTTTTCCAGCACCTCGATGGCAGCATCGTTATCCTTAATGGACATGTTGGCTATCCCCAAAAACAAATAAATCGTTGGCTGATTCGGGTACATTTCCAACGCTTTATCTCCATGCATGATCGCTTCATCATACATTTCAAGTTGCACTTCCAGTTGAAGTATGTTTTGCCAGATATCGAAATTAGATGCTCCCAGATCACTTGATTTGATATAATATTCAAGTGCTTTTTCCCGGTTATTTAACTGCATCATGATATCGCCGTTTATCGCGAACGCTTCGGGCTCGTCGGGATGCGCCTGCATAACTTTCTCTGCCAGTGACACGGTTAATTTCTCCAGATCCTCATTCGGAAAGTTCTGGATAAACCCGATCAGTACCTGTATTTTGGGCTCAATACCCAGTCCCGGCTTTTCAAAAGCTTTGTTTAAATAAATATTTGATTTTTCAACATCCCCTTTTTTACGATAAATATCCGAAAGAAACAGCAGTGCCTTCGGTTCGTCTTCATATTCATTGACAAGATTTTCCAGGTATGGGATTGCTTTATCATATTGTTCGTTTGAAATAAGTATTTCAGCCAGCTTGATCACATATCGGGAGTCTCCCGGGTACGCTTCAATCAGTTTCTCCCCTTCTTTTATTGCCATATCAAGGTTTGAAAGTTTGATATACAGCTTTTGTTTTTGTGCTGTGACCTGATCATTGATCCCGTATTCCTGTTCGACGCGATCATAAACATTCAAAGCTTCTTCATAATTCTCCTGGTAAATATAAATGGCTGCCAGCTCAAACAGATACTCATTGGCATTTTTACATGTCCTGAGCATTTCTTCATAGACTTTGGCAGCTTCAACAAAATCCGACTGTTTGCTGTAGATATCTGCCAGCAGAATATACAAGTACTTATTTTTATCATCGATCTGAATAGCCATTTTGGCATTTGACAGCGCTTTGTCATATTCACCACTTTTCAGGAATATCTGGCCTATCCGGTAATAGGCGGTAGCATTTGCCGGATCAGTCTCGATAGATTTCTGAAACAGCACAAAGGCTTTGGCATAGTCTTCTATCTGATAATATTTTTCACCTTCAGCGTGATACATCTCAGCTTTTCTCCGGTCATCCTCATTGACCGGTTGGCGTACTGTCTGAGCTGCTACTTCTTTCTTTTTCTTTTTTTTAGATTTTTTCTGTGCCTGCAAATCTGTATTTGCCAGCATAAACAGCGAAATAAGTATTGAAAAAAAGATTATTTTATATACTCGTACCATGACTCACTTAATCAGAATGAACTATTGTATTGTAATCTCCGGCACTTAAATCAGTTGCCTTACCTTTAAATGTTACGTGATTTCCAAGCATTGAATTTGCCAGATTAGCATTTTTTATTGTATTCGAATTTTGCAATACTGAATTTTTAATGATCGATTCATCCACACTGGAATTATCACCAATTGAAACATAGGGACCGATCACAGCACTGTTTATCACCACATTATCACCAAGGAAAACCGGAGGTATCAATACGGAATTGTCAATTACAACATCTTTTCCGATGATCTTTTTTTCCTCCATCAGGTCAAAATATGTGCGATGTGTTTCGACGGTCGCCTGTTTGTTTCCACAATCAAGCCAATAATCAACCTTTCCGGGCACAAACCTGCACCCTTTATCTTTAAGGGTTTTTAATACTCTGGTCAGCTGATATTCGTTACTGTCTTTTATATCGTTATCAATAAGGTATTTAATCTCATCCTTTAATTTTATGCCATCCTTAAAATAGTAAATCCCAATGATGGCCAGGTCCGAAACAAACACCTCAGGCTTCTCAATAAAATCAATAATTTCGTCATTTTCATTGACTTTTACAACTCCAAAGGCTGAAGGGTCTTCTACTTTATGAACCCAAATGATGCCATCCTGTTCCGAATCCAATTTAAAATCTGCTTTAAACAACGTATCTGCAAAAGCTACAATGGTATTGCCTTCCAGAATATCTTTGGCACAATAAATCGCATGAGCAGTTCCCAATGCCTCATCCTGGTAGAATATATGTCCTTTTGCTCCCAGTTTTTCAGCTATACCCAATAACTCCTCCTCAACATTCCTGCCAAAATTCCTTCCGATCACAAATCCGATGTTCTCCACTTTTTTATCACACACTTCAACAATATCATGAACGAGCCAATATACAATTGGTTTGCCGATTATAGGAATTAATGGTTTTGGAGTGGTCAGGGTATGAGGTCTGAGACGCTTGCCCATACCGGCCATCGGAATAATTATATTCATATGAAAGACACTATTTTAGCAATAATCAAATAAATTATACTTCAGGGTGTTATCGGGCCGTAAAAGTATAAATTAATTTTTATTAAAGCTTGGTTTTTTTTGTGTCATCCAGACAACGACTACAAATATCAACAATGGGATCTCCTTCAACAACTGTTGTACCCAGAAGGTTCCTGTTTGTATATTCCATCCGGCAACCAAAAGGAATAGGGCAATAACCATATACAGCAGTATTTTAGGTATGTTATAGGGCACAGGATAGTGTTTTCTGCCTGAAATATAGGCAAATACACAAATATATACATATACGATAAGTGTGGTAAGGGCGCTGCCTTCATACCCCATTACCGGTATCAGGAACAGGTTCAGAAGAATAGTCAATAGCGCTGCTGATCCGGTAATTATAATCCCGAAATAGGTTTTATCGGTTATTTTAAACCATATGGAAATGTTATAATACAGGCCTAAAAACAAGCTTCCCCCCAACAATACAGGTATTATATGCAAGCCTGTCCAATATACTTCGTCGCGTAAAAAAATGTATTTGAGCAAATCGAGGTTGAGGCTGGCAGCCAGAACGGCAAACAGACCTGCAATTGCGAAATAATAGAAAATTCTAGCATACGTATCTTTTGAATCTTTTTCGACGGATTCTTTGAAAAAAAATGGTTCGGCAGCAAACCTGTAAGCCTGGATTGCTAACGTCATGATCATGGTAAATTTATAGCATGCACCGAATACACTTAATGCTTCCTGACTGGTAAATCCTTCATAAAACCCTTCCGGCAGGAGTTTTTTCAGCATCATCCTCGAAAACATTTCATTAATTTGTCCGGCAATTTGGGATAATAGCAAGGGCGTTGCATATATCAACATGGGTTTCAGTACGCTCAATTTGATGTTTATACGTGCCTTTCTGATCACTCCGAACAATAACACGAGAAAAAAAGCATTTGCTACAAGGTTAGAAATAAATACATACTCCACATTATACTGAGGATTGTACACCAGGTCAACCATATCCTTTAGTCCGGGCAGCATTTCTCCCTGGTAGATATTTTTACAGAAATAAAGAAAGAACAGGTTCAGGCCTACATTCAAAAAGATATTGATAAGCTTATACGTTGC